>NZ_BTPU01000005.1:0-139053 GCF_036985595.1 Vallitalea maricola
TTTTTTATTCTCTCCACATAGCTTTTCTTTATATTGATTATTTCTAATAATTGGTTTAAACTGAAATATGTAAAAAATAATATAATATAGGTGATTATATGATAACTAAGATGATTCAGGTAAAAACCAATAAACATGTTGAGATGATTGATATAACTAGTAAGGTACAGAATATAATAGAATCTGAAGGTATAGAAGATGGAATATGTACTGTTTTCATTCCTCATACAACAGCAGGAATTACCATTAACGAAAATGCTGATCCAGATGTTACTAGGGATATGTTGATGGAACTTAATAAAATTGTACCCTTAGAAGATGGGTATCGTCATATGGAAGGTAATTCTGCTGCACATATAAAATCAAGTATGATGGGATTCTCAGAAACTATTATAATCAAAGAGAGAAAACTACTATTAGGAACTTGGCAGGGAATATATTTTTGTGAATTTGATGGACCTCGCAATAGAAAAACTATGATTAATATTATGATAGAAAAATAATCACTTTACAAATGGAACTTTCAGGTGTATAATACAATGGGAGAAACTTTTGTATATAACGAAATACAAGTGGTAAATAAATATTTTTCCACAGTATATAATTTACAAATTTTTTTTGCATATATATGTTTTCTAGTAAAGTTAACAATAATATTAATATAAATTTAGGAGGTTTAATATTGTATAAAGCAAAAACAAAGATTATTTGTACGATAGGACCTGCCAGTGATAATAGAGAAACTATTACTGAGCTTGTAAAAAATGGACTTAGTATCGCTAGACTTAATTTATCCCATGGAACAAAAGAGTATTATAAGAAGATTATTAATATAATAAAAGAAGTTAGAAAAGAGTTAGATGTTCCAGTAGCTATTTTAATGGATACAAGAGGTCCCGAAATAAGAACTAAGAATTTTGTTGGCGGACAATTGAAACTTGAAGTAGGTCAGCAAATAACAATATGCAATGGAGATTTTGATGGTACCAAAGAAGGTTTTTGTATAACATATCCTACATTATATAAGGATGTCAAAAAAGGCAGTAAAGTATTAATTGACGATGGTTTAATTGAACTTGAAGTACTACAAGTTGATGCCAAAGACAAAACTATTAAATGTATTGTAAAAAATGGTGGTATAGTAAAAAATAAAAAAGGTATTAATGTTCCTAATGTAAATGTCAATCTACCTGCTATTACGGAAAAAGACAAAGAGGAAATACTTTATGGTCTTGAACATGATATTGATTTTATAGCAGCTTCTTTTATAAGAAAAGAGGAAGATGTTCTAGAGATTAGAAAATTTATTGATGATAATGGTGGTAAGGATGTTAAGATAATATCTAAGATTGAAAACCAGCAAGGTGTAGACAATATCGATTCAATCATAAAAGTATCTGATGCAATTATGATAGCCCGTGGTGATCTAGGAGTGGAGACACCAACAGAATTAATACCTATTGTTCAAAAAATGATAATAGATAAATGTAATCAAAATGAGCTGCCTGTAATTACAGCTACTCAGATGCTTGATTCTATGATAAAAAATCCAAGACCAACAAGAGCAGAAGTTTCTGATGTTGCTAATGCTATTATTGATGGAACAGATGCTATTATGTTATCAGGGGAAACAGCTGCTGGACTAAATCCAGTTGAAGCAGTAAAAGTAATGAGTAAGATTGCATATGCTTCTGAAAGCATGGCTGATCACGAACAGAGAAATATCTGCAAAAAAAGTAAGACTAGTATTACACATGCTGTTAGTTATTCCGCTTATACTACTGCAATACATCTAAAAGCAAAAGCAGTAATTTGTCCTACTTATAGTGGTAACACGGCTAGAATGATTTCTATGTACAGACCTAATGTGCAGATAATTGCAGTAACTAGTGATGAAAAAGTTAGAAGACAAATGCAATTATTATGGGGTGTTACACCGTTATTTTTAAAACAGGAAACGTCTACAGACATATTATTTTATAAATCAGTAATCATGGCAAGAGAATTAGGAATAGTTAATTCAAAAGACTTGGTGGTAATAACAGCTGGGGTTCCTCTTGCAGAAGGAAGTAAAACCAACTTAATGAAAGTACAAGTAGTAGAATAAACTAGAGGGGCTTAGCAGCCCCTCTAGTTTTAATTAACTTTTTTAATTACACAACCATTTTCATCGCATATATATGCTATCTCATTTTCTAATGGTTTGCCTTCATCAAACTGCTTAATACTATTAAGAGTAGTGGAGGCAATATTGTTTAGTGCTTCTTTTGTAAAGTAGGCTTGATGTGATGTAATTAGTACGTTAGGGAATGTAATAAGTCTTGACAATATATCATCATTTACTCCTTCTACAGAGAAATCTTCATAAAAATATTTATCTTCTTCTTCATAGACATCTAAGGCAGCACTACCTATTTTATGTTCCTTAAGACCTTCAATCAAATCTTTGGAATTAATTAATTTACCTCTACCAGTATTAACAATCATAACCCCATCCTTCATTTTATTAATACTTTTTTCGCTAATAAGATATTCCGTATCTTTTGTTAAAGGACAATGTAAAGTGATAATATCACTTTCTTTAAATAGAGTATCAAGAGGAACATAGCTAAAACCTAACTCCTCGGCTGAATTATTATCAGGATATATGTCATAAGCGATAACATTACACTCAAAGCCTTTTAGAATCTTAATTAGAATTTTTGCTATTTTACCTGTACCAATGACACCTACTGTTTTTTGGTACATGTCAAATCCTAATAAACCACTTAGTGAGAAGTTAAGATCTTTTGTTCTATTGTGTGATTTGTGTATTTTCCTATTTAATGTCAGCATCATAGACATTGTGAATTCTGCTATTGCATGGGGTGAATAAGCTGGAACATGAACCACATGAACTTTTCCTTGTGCTGCTTTAAAATTAACATTGTTATAACCTGCACAACGAAGTGCAATAAGCTTAACTCCATATTCATGTAGTTTATTTACAACAAATGAAGAAGCTTTGTCTTGTACGAATATAGAAACTACATCAAATCCTTCTGTAAGCTTTACTGTTTTGTCACTCAAGCGTTCTTCAAAGAATGTTATTTTAAAATCATAATCCTTATTTAAAACTTCAAATATTTGTTTGTCATATGGTTTGGTATCAAAAAAAGCTATTTTCAACATATAGGTCACCTCTTATAGTATAATTAAGTAAATATTAATATATTATTTATAAGAATAAATAATAATTATTATTAATTAGTTATTATTATAAATTATTAATTTTTATAAGTCAAGTATGAATAATCAATAAAATAAGATAGATCCTGCCTTGGATATTTGGCAGAATCTATCTTTTTTTAGTTTAGAAGTATTAATTACTTATAGCATCTTATTCTATTATAGATTTTATCATCAATAAATCATTGTAATTTTGTTCTTTTAGCTCTAATATTTGAGTAAGAAGGTTTGCTGCTGATTCAAAATCTTGAGAGGACATAGCATTTTTAGCATCTTCTCTTAGAGATTTAACCATAGAATGTCTTTCTTTAATTGCTTCTAGATAAGGTTTTATTTCATCTCTATGATTTTTGCATTGTGACTTTAAATCTTGGAATAATAATTTTTCGTCTTCAATATTTGCTTTCCTAGAAAGAACATCAGCCTTTTGAGCTTGGAACTGGTTTACAGCAGTCTTCTTTTCTTCTATAAGAGATGTTAATTTTTCTTTGTCTTCAGATTCCTTTGCGTCTTTTACCTGCTGTTTTAATTCTGTTCTCAAGGTGTTGAAATTATCTCTTGTAGTAGAAAATTCATCTTTTAATGCTTTGTTTGATTCTTTTTTTGCATCAATTCTGTCTTTTACTTCATCTGCTTGAGATTTTAAGCTATCCTTTTCTAAATCTCGAATATCTTTTATTGAATCGCTAGTGATTTTGATGTTTTCGTTCATATCTTTTATGGCATCTCTTAACTCAATAACATTTTCTGGAATCTGAA
The DNA here is from genome assembly GCF_036985595.1 of Vallitalea maricola. Taxonomy (NCBI): domain Bacteria; kingdom Bacillati; phylum Bacillota; class Clostridia; order Lachnospirales; family Vallitaleaceae; genus Vallitalea; species Vallitalea maricola. Next base: position 3,988 of record NZ_BTPU01000005.1, read on the forward strand.
CTTTTTCTTTCGCATTTTCTGGAGCGCTCTCTGCAAGAGCAGATATACCTGAGAAAGTCATTATTCCCAGTATTAAAATAGTTGATACAAGTTTTTTCATATTAAATCATCCTTTCAAATTTTTTCTTAACTTGTTTACAGTTATAGTGTAAAATAAAAATACGGCAGAATATTATTGTAAATGTGGAAAAAGTATGTAAAAATAAATTTTGATACTAGAACAGTGGAGGATAGGAATATGACAGATAAATTAATCTATGTGGTTGATGACGAGAAAAGTATTCGAGATTTGATAAAAGCATATTTAGTAAAAGAAGGATATACAGTCAAAACCTTTCAAAGAGGTGAATCAGCATTGGCAGCCTTTAATAATACTAAGTGTCATTTGATGGTTATTGATATAATGATGACTGGTATGGATGGTTATGAATTATGTAGAGAAATTAGAAAGTCCAGTGATATACCAATTATTATGGTCTCGGCAAAAGATGATGAGATTGACAGGATATTAGGTCTGGAGCTTGGAAGTGATGACTATTTATCAAAACCTTTCAGTCCAAGAGAGTTAGTAGTTCGTATCAAAAATATATTTAGAAGAATTGATAAATCTAACGGCAGTAATTTAGATGAAAAAGAATTAAAAAGATTGTTAATAAATGATTTGATAATTTTAGAGGATGAAAGAAAAGCAGTAGCTAATGGTAATGAATTAAAGCTTACCAACAAAGAGTTTGAGTTTCTATTATTTATGGTTAAAAATAAGAATAGAGCATTTTCAAGAGAGCAAATACTAGATAACATATGGGGATATGATTATTATGGTGAAGAAAGAGCTGTAGATGACTTAGTAAAGAGAATCAGAAAGAAATTAAGAGACACCAATTCAAAGATTGAAATATTAACAGTTTGGGGTTATGGTTATAAAATTGTTGACCAAGGTGAATCATGAGAAGAAATATTACTAAAAAAGTCATCCTACAATTCATACCCCTGATAATAGGTGCATTACTTGTTAGTAGCATTGTAGCCAATATTGCTATAAAAGTATTTTTAGAGAAAAAAGTTATGGAAGATCTTACTAATGAAGCAGCTATCATAAGAAATGTCATTAATACAGAAATTGGTAGTGAAAAAAATATTGATAGAGAAAAATTCAAAGATGTAATTATGCGTTCTCACAAGCTGGATAAGGTTGGTTTGGATAGCAGACTTGAAGTAATAACTAAAACGGCTAATAATGTTGTTATCTCCCAATCAAAAGACTCACAGTTTGATAGTCAGATGTTAACTGAATTAACTAATAGAATACAGAAAGGTAAAGAAAACTTTATTATTGAAAATGATAAAGACGATTTTAAATATTACATTACTGTGCTTCCAATAAATAAATTAGTTAATAATAATAGAAAAGTAAGGTATTGGGTTATTTTGTATATCACTACTAAAGAAGTTTCTAATCTAACAAACACCATATTGAAAATAAACATTCTAATTATGGTTATTATAGGTCTTATATCTATGGTTATTGGTGTAATTTTTGCAAGGTCATTGACAAAACCTATAATAAAATTAAAAAACAGAGCCAACAGAATATCAAAAAGGGATTTTGACTCCATAGAGATGATTAATACAGGAGATGAAATAGAGGAATTAAGCGAATCTCTGGAACATATGGTAAATGAATTAAAGAACTATGACGAATCCCAAAAAAGATTTTTGCAGAACGCTTCTCATGAATTGAAGACACCTTTGACATCCATTAGTGGATATGCAGAGGGACTGAAAGATGGGGTTTTTGATAATACAGAAGAAGCTCTTGATATCATTATTGATGAAAGTTTAAGGTTGAAAAAACTAGTTGAGCAAATAATATTTCTATCAAAATTAGAGACTACTCATGAATTTTTTGAGATGAAACTGGTTGATCTAAAAGAATTAATAGGAAATGCAGTTAAAAAAGTCTATGGATTATCGGCTAAGAAATCAGTAGAAATCAAATTATCTATAGAAGATAGGGTTAATATATATGCAGATGAAGATAAGTTGATTCAAGGATTTATCAATATCCTATCAAACTGTATTAGACACGCAGAATCTAATATAGATATTGCTGTTAAACAAGAACAAGAGTTATGTCATATTATCATCAGTGATGATGGAGATGGTTTCAGTAAAGAAGACTTAGAGCATTTATTTGAAAGGTTCTATAAAGGAGCGAATGGTAGTACAGGTCTTGGTATGACCATAACCAAATCCATTATCAAGAAACATGGTGGACAAATCAGAATCTCCAATAATGAGAATGGGGGAGCTGAATTTATTGTGACTTTCAAAAAGATTTAGTAGTAAATATGACATACTGTTGTCAAGTTAAATATGTTAAATTATATGTGTTGAATTTTTTATTTGAATGGAGGGAAAGTCTTGATTGAGATACCAGAAGCGATAGCATTATCACAACAAATTAATGATACACTTATAGGCAAAAAAATCAGTAAAGTATTAGCTAATGGTTCACCACACAAATTTGCTTGGTTTTTTGGTGAGCCAGAAGAGTATCATGAAAAATTAGCAGGTAAGACAATAGATGAATCAATAGCATTTGGGGGATACGTTGAAATTATTCTAGGTACTACACGATTAGTTTTTGGGGATGGTGTCAACTTGAAGGTTTTATACAAAGATGAGAAGATTCCCAAGAAACATCAACTTTTAATTGAGTTTGAAGATAGTTCATTGCTTATTGCATCTGTGCAGATGTATGGAGGCATGTGGTGTTTTGAAGAGGGAGAGTTTGAAAATATATATTATGAAATTGCAAAAGATAAACCTTCTCCGTTATCTGAAAAATTTGATTATGATTATTACAAAAAAATAATATCTCATGAAGAAGTACAAAATAAAAGTGCAAAAGCTTTATTGGCTACTGAACAGAGGATACCAGGATTAGGGAATGGAGTATTACATGACATTTTGTTTAATGCTAGAATAAATCCTAAGAGAAAAGTATCATCATTTTCACAGGATGAAATTGACAAACTATATGAATCTATTAAATCCACTTTACACGAAATGACTTTAAAAGGTGGTAGAGATACTGAGAAAGATTTATTTGGCTGTTCTGGAGGTTACAAAACCATATTAAGCAAAAAGACATATAAGGAACCATGCAAAATATGTGGAGGCAATATAATAAAAAAAGCTTATTTGGGTGGCAGTATTTATTATTGTGAAAATTGTCAGCCAGAATAGATAAATAAAGTAAGGTAGGTGAATAAAAAATATTCCTCTACCTTTTTTTATGTTTATTATTATATGGATTTATGATATAATCATTAAAATATTTATATAGAAACTGTATGACACCATTATTTATGAATATATCTAAACTAAATCATAGGAAGAGAGACAAGATTATGACGAAACTTTTTGCAATGAAGAAAGAAATGGTTATATATTTTATTATTTTAGCACTTACTGCACTTGGTTTAGGGTTGTCTAATGATATTTTTTCTAATTATTTTAAAGATGCTTATAATATTACAGCTTATCAACGTGGTATAATAGAATTTCCAAGAGAATTGCCTGGAATATTATGTATTTTTGTTGTTACAGCATTATCTTTCATGGGGGATATCAGACTTTCAATTATTGCACAAGTACTAAGTTTTATAGGTATTGCAGTACTAGGGTTTATAACACCAACATTTTCTGTAATGCTAATATTTCTTTTTATCAATTCTATGGGAATGCATTTATTCTTTCCTTTACAAGATAGTATTGGAATTTCTTTGATTGATGATGAAAAGATAGGTAAAAGGATGGGTCAGTATAAAGGGGTATTTACTGCTTTCAGTATGGTTGCAGCTATTATGGTGTTCGTAGGTTTTAGGACAAATGTTTTTAGTTTTACTACTAAAATAAAGTACATATTTGTTATTGATGCAGTAATATTTCTTGTGATAATTGTTTTGTTCGTATATCTACTGAAATTATTGAAAAGACCTTTGGTGAAAAAGAAAAAATTAAAATTTGTATTTCGTAGAGAATATAAATATTATTATATATTAGCTATTATGCACGGCGTTCAGAAACAGATAATGGTAGTATATGGTCCATGGGTTCTCATTGACATTCTAAATAAAAAAGCAGATACATTAGCTATTCTCATGATGATAGGCAGCTTTATTGGAATCTTCTTTATACCAGCAGTTGGTAGATGGTTAGATCGTTTTGGAGTAAAAAAATTATTATATGCTGATGCATTATCATTTATTGGTGTATATGTTGCTTATGGTTTAATAAGTACTGGATTTGCCACTGGTAAGCTTTCACTTGTTGGTTTACCAGTTATCTTTGCTTATAGTCTAATAATCATTGATAGGATGTCCATGCAAATGGGAATGGTGAAGACTGTATATTTACGTTCAATAGCAGTTGATATGTCTGATATAACACCTACTCTATCTATGGGAATTAGTATGGATCATGTTGTTTCAATAGTCTGTGCTTTTATTGGTGGTTTAATATGGAGTTCATGGGGACCACAGTACATATTCTTTTTTGCTGCTGCCTTATCACTTGTCAATCTCTTTGTTGCAAAAAAAGTTCAAATTAAATAATAGATATTGATTATAAATTTTATACTCCTTTCTATTGACTATAGGGGTATAAAAATATATAATAAGATTAAACACTGTTTAGTAATTAAATATTGTTTAATATATGTTTGAAAGAGTTAGGTAATTATGAGTAGACAAAGGCAAATAAATAAAAAAGAAGAAATAAAGCAGTTAATATTGAATACTGCAAGAGAAATAATGGTAAAAGAGGGGATTGATAAAATATCCATTAGAAAAATCACCAATACATTAGATTATTCTCCAGGTATTGTCTATCATTATTTCAAGGATAAAGAAGAGATTATAGAAACATTATTAAAAGAAGGCTATGGAGAGATATTAAATAGTATTAGGGTTATAAAAGACTACGAAAAGGAACCAGAGAAAGAAATAAGAGAGAGGTTCATAAGTTATATTAATGCTGTTCTCGAATTTTCCGATTACTATTTAGCGATAGTTCTAAGTGACAAGGTCTCTATTTTGCAATATACAAGTATGCTTCATAAAGGGGTCAGTGAAGACAGAAAATCAATTAAGATATTATGTGACAGCATTAGAAAGGGGATACAATTAAATCAGTTTAAAGAATGTAATGTTGAGCTTACAGCTCAAGCTTTATGGGTTTCCATTTTTGGATTAACTGTGCGATTGATTATTGAAGGGGAGATTGATATAGAGCAGAAAGAAAAATTAATCAATCAGCAATTAGATATTCTTATAAGTGGAATCAAAAAACAATAAGAGGTGGTTTGATGAAGAAGCTAAAGAAACGTAGTAAAGTTTTTCTGATAATATTAGGCATCCTTGTTATAGCCTTTTTCGCTGTAAAATCAATTCATGTAAAGGAAATTGAGGTAAGCAATATTGACCTTAATACCTTAGAAGATGGAATTTATAAAGGAAGTCATGATTCTACATTAGTCAAGGCATGGGTTAGTGTAGAGATTAAAAATCATACTATCAAGACTATCATAATTGATGAACATCAAACAGGTCTAGGTAAAAAAGCTGAAACTATAACAGATAAGATTATTGAAAAACAATCTTTACAGGTGGATGGTATTACTGGAGCAACAGTTAGTAGTAATACTATAAAAAAAGCCATAGAAGATGCTTTGAGTAAAGGCTCACAATAATTATTAATAATGGAGGTTTGTTATGAGTACTTTAATAGTTTATGGAACAAAGTATAGCTTTACAGAAAAATGTGCAAAAGCTCTAGAGAATGAATTAGATGGTAAAATAGATATGATTAATTTGCAGATTGAAAGTGTAAACGATTTATCGGGTTATGAAAAAATCATTATTGGGGGTCCTATATATGCTGGGCAGCTTCGTAAAAATGTTAAGCAATTCTGTGTAGATAACCTTAATATATTATTAAGTAAAAAAATAGGATTATATATATCATGTTCAATGACAGGAGATGATGCAAGAAAACAAATAAAAAACGCTTTTCCAGAGGCGCTATATAATAGAGCAGTGATAAAAGATTATCTTGGTGGAGAAGTTAATCTAGAAAAAGCACGTTTTTTTGATCGCCTAATCATTAAGATGGTATCAAAATCTGATGATAATACCTCTAGTAGGAATAATGGAATATGTATGGATAACGTAAAAAGATTTGCAGATGCTATAAATAATTGCTAATAGTAGTAGTAATTATATTTAATGGTAAAAGAAGAATTATTTATTCACTTCTTCTTTTACCATTATTTTTTTTGTGTTATAATCATATAACTGTGTATTACTTAAATAGAATCTAATCTGTAATATTAAGATATAATATATATATTAAATTATTTATGAGTGGGAGGTATATATATGAGTGTTTTAATAATCTATAGTACCAAATATGGTTTTACAGAAAAATGTGTTAAAGCTTTATGTAATGATTTGCAGGGTAAAGTAAAGATAGTTAATATTCAACAGGATATAATTAAAGATATAAGCTGCTATGATAAGATTATTATTGGAGGACCAATATATGTAGGAAGACTCCAAAAAAAATTACGAAGATTTTGTTTGGATAATCTACAGATTTTGGTAGATAAAAAAATAGGATTGTTTGTAACATGTTCTGTAGGAGGGGATATTGCGATTAAGCAGTTGAATGATGCTTTCCCTGATGAATTATGTAGAAAGACTATTGTAAAAGGGTGTTTTGGAGGAGAAGTCAATAAAGAGAAAGCTAGATTTTTTCATAGATTAATTGTAAAAATGGTTTCAAAAACTGATAATTCTAGTACTCATAGAAATAACGGTATGATTATAGAAAACATTAATGAATTTGCAGATATAATAAATAATAGGTAATAAAATTTATACCTGTACATATAAGTTGAATTAAGGAAAATATATTGAACTTATTAAATGGGTGATAGATGTTTAAGTTCAATATATATAGATATTACTTATTTATTATAGATTCTTTCACTTATACCTTCTATGAATTAATAATTAATTATAAACTTGTTTCTACCATTTGATTTAGCTTCATAAAGTGCTAAATCAGCTCTGCTTAATAAATCAGTTACTGTATCATTAGGTTTTAATCTAGTTAAACCAATGCTAATTGATGAATTGAGATTTTTGATTTGACCTATCTTCTGGATAGCTTCCAATAGATCATTCATCTTAGATTTTACGTTAGTTTCATCGCCAGTATAAATGATAGCAAATTCATCTCCACCCCATCTAGCTAATATATTGGGTGCTTTTATAATTTCACCAGCTTTTTTAGCGAAACATATTAACAAGTCATCACCAATAAGATGTCCGTAAGTATCATTGATTTTCTTGAAGTTATCAAGATCCAAAAGAGCTACATATATACTAGAGCTAGATATTTCTTGATCACTTATAAGAGCTTGTAGATATTCATCGAAGATTCTTCTGTTATTTACATGGGTCAATGAGTCAGAAGTTGCTAGATTATGTAATTTATAATTAGCTTCTTTTAATTTTATACTGTATTCTTCTTGTTTTTTCTTTTCAGTAGTATATGCATTAGCAAATTGTTTGATTAAATAATATGATGCATATAATGTAAGTGGGATTTGAAGTAGTCTATCCCAAAATTGTGAATCTGATGGATGTGAATTAATTAAATCAGGTCTAAAATGTTCAAATATGTAAAGTCCTGTAAAAACTCCAATTAGCATAATTATTAATATTATTCTTTTTTTCGAATTAAATAGATATGTGATACATATTAAGATTATAAATACATAGGCAATTGTATTATTAGCAGTTCCACCTGAATCAAACCATCCAACGGGGATAAAGAACAAAATTATGAATATAAAAAATAAAAATTTTACATGTTCTTTTTTAGGGGGCTCCTTAGTCTCATAATATAATGCGAAGAAACACATAATTATTAAAAAAATCCATTTTGTGTTGATTATGAGAGGGAATTTAAAAATTATATTACCAATTATACATATGGCTGATAAAACTATTCCTGTTTTTACTATTGAGTTGAAAATTTTATCTTCTAACATGATTTACACTCTCATTTCTTATTAGTAAATATTAATAATATCTGTTAAATTCTCTAGTAAGTTTTATTTTTTAATTTTATCATATACCCACTGTCCTTTCAATGTAGATGATAGATTAATTAGATTTATTCAATAATTCTTATACTAACATAATTTTATAGATAGCTTAAGATTAATTTACATTATTTACCACTACATGAAATGAAACTTTTTATGTAGTGTTTTCGTCTTATAAGTGTTAAATATTTTAGGTAACTCTATACCTAATGTTATTTTTTAACTGATTATTACATTTTTTGGCAGATACTTATTATCTGCCACTTTTTTTTATTCTAACTACTAAGTTTTTTTAATTAAGTTTTAACTTAAGTCTAATATAGTCATGCTATAATCTTATAAAATGAATTTTAATTAATAGGTGGTGGAAATAATGCCTTTTACTTTATCACATCCAGCGATTGTCTTACCTTTTGGAACGAAAAAAAGTAAATATGTTGATTTTACAGCTCTTGTAATTGGATCAATGGCACCTGATTTTGAGTACTTTTTACATTTTAGACCTTATAGAACTATTGGTCATAGTTTTTTGGGACAAATATATTTTAATTTACCTTTAATATTGATACTTGCATTAATATTTCATTACATAATAAAAGAACCTATGATAACTAATTTACCTAAGCCTTTTTGCAATAACTATTATTATATTGCTAGAGATAAGTGGGAATTAAACTCAGTATTAAGAATAATAGTCTTTATATATTCAGCTTTGATTGGAGCATTTTCACATATTTTTTGGGATGGGTTTACACATTACACTGGTTTTTTTGTAGAAAAATTCCATGTGTTAAGAGAATATATAAATATTACTGGTATTAGACTTCCAGTGTACAATCTGTTACAACATCTAAGTTCAATCATGGGATTGATAGTAATCTTTTTATTTATCATCTATAAACGAGATAAAACTTCGCATATGGGTGTTGAGAATGCAACAGCTAATAAAATAATTTATTGGAGTGGTGTGATATTAATAACAATCTTCGTTATGATAATAAAAAGAATGTTGACAGGAAAGTATTTGATAGCAAGCTTAATTATTACATCTATAAACGGATTTTTCATAGGGTTGATTATCATGTCAATAATAATAAAAGTAAAAATGCAAGATTAGTTTAATTAAATTAGAATAATGTGCTTATATTTCCATTAATTTAATAAATATGATAGTATAAAATATATAATTTTTTAATTTTGCCGATATACCTGGCATATAATGATTAATTATAATTATAGTTTTAATATGAGGAGGGAATTAAGTGTTAAGTAAAGCGTTAGTTGAAGATGTATTGACAGCAGCAGTTTCTACTGGAGGGGACTTCGCAGAGATATTTGCAGAGGACAGGAATGATACACAATTATCCTTAGTAGGTGGAAAGCTTGAAAAAAGTGTTTCAGGTAAGATATATGGTATAGGGATAAGAATATTCAATGGACTAAATTGTGTTTATGCTTATACTAATAATTCCACTAGAGATAATCTTATAAAAGTAGCTAAAGAAGCTGCGTCCGCTATTAAGGGTGCGAAATATAATTTGGTACTTAAGTTTAATAAAGGTGAATTCCATAATATCCATCCTATCAAAATTATGCCAAGTTCAATATCGAAATTCCATAAAGTAGATTTAATGAGATCAGCATATGAGGCTGCCAAAGGATATGACCCTCTTATTTCACAAGTTAAGGTACAGTATCTAGACCATAATCAGAAGGTACTTATTGCTAACACAGAAGGTACTTTTGTAGAAGACAACAGAATTCGTTCTAGGATTATGATTCAATCAATAGCTTCTAGAAATGGAGAAATGCAAACAGGGATACATGGTCCTGGGGCAGTAATGGGCTATGAGTTTTTTGATAAGATTGATGTGAATGCATACGCAGAAGATTCAGCTAGGATGGCAAAAACAATGTTATTAGCTGATTATTGTCCTAGCGGCAAAATACCAGTTATAATCAATAATTGTTTTGGAGGAGTATTGTTCCATGAATCTTGCGGTCATGGATTAGAAGCTACAAGTGTAGCTAAAAAATCATCAGTATTCGCTGACAAACTTGGCGAACAGGTCGCTTCAAATTTAGTTACTGCAATTGACGATGGAACTATACCTAACGCTTGGGGCTCAATAAATGTAGATGATGAAGGTACAAAGGCTAGGAAAAACGTATTAATAGAAAATGGTATTCTAAAAGGTTATATGATAGATAAATTTAATGGACGACGCATGAATATGGAGTCAACAGGTTCTGGTAGAAGAGAATCTTATCGTTTTGCTCCAACTTCAAGAATGACTAATACATACATTGCAGAAGGTAAGTCAACAAGAGAAGAAATAATAGCCAATACCGAATATGGATTATTCGCTAAATATCTAGGTGGAGGTTCTGTAAATACATCAACAGGTGAATTCAATTTTGCTGTAACTGAGGGTTATATTGTTAAGAATGGTAAGATTGATAGACCTGTTCGTGGAGCTACTTTAATTGGAACTGGAATAGAAGTTCTTGAGAAAATTGATATGGTTGGCAATAATGTAGACCATGGTCAAGGTATGTGCGGTTCTATAAGTGGTAGTATACCAGTCAATGTAGGGCAGCCTACTATTAGAGTAAGCAAAATGACTGTTGGTGGAAGGGATGGTGATAAATAATGGATAATAAGAAAATGATTAAAATGTTATTTGATAAGGGTAAAAAAGCTGGATTTGATGAAATGGAAGTATACATTTTAAATAAAAAAGGGCTTAGTATAAAGGTGTTCAAAGGCGATGTTGACACTTTTGAAAATTCCGTTGAAGAAGGACTTTCATTTAGAGGACTGTATGATAATAAAATGGGTTACTCATATACAGAAAAATTAGATGAAAGCTGTATTGACATGCTCATAGATGAAGCCATGGAAAATGCTAAGATAATTGATAACGATGACGTTGATATCATATTTGAAGGTTCTAAGGAATATAAAAATGTAATTACTTATAATAGGGACTCAGAAAAAATAAGTAATGAACAGAAGATTGATTATCTGATAGAGTTAGAAAAAGAAATATTCAAAAAAGATAATAGAGTATTTGCCATGCCTTATAATATACTTGGAGAGACTACTAATCGTACAATAATCAGTAATACCAAAGGACTTAATCTTGAATATGAAACTAACAGTGTAGAAACCTATTCATTCATTGATGTAAAAGAAAATGATGATGTGAAATCAGCGTTTAGATATAAAGTCGCTGATAATCTTAATAAGATTGATGGTAAGAGAATAGCTGCAGAAATAGTAGATGAAGCGATATCAATGCTCGGAGCAACTCAAATAAAATCAGGGAAATATCCAATTATCCTTAGAGCTGATGTATCAGCACAAATTCTAAGGGCATTTGCACCAATTTTTTCAGCTGATAATGTACATAAAGATTTATCGCTATTAAAAGGCAAGATAGGGGAAAAGATAGCTAATCCATCAATTACTATTGTTGATGATCCTTTTATGAAAGGTGGGGCATACACTAAACCATTTGATGCAGAAGGAGTTGCTAGTAAATACAAGAAACTGGTTAGTAACGGTATTTTGAAAACTTACTTCCATAATCTTAAAACGGCTACCAAAGATGGTGTAGAGTCTACAGGTAATGCATATAAAGCAGCTTACAATTCAATTATAGATATTGCACCTACCAATATGTATATTGAAATAGGTAAGAAGAGCTTGGATGAGTTGATTGGAAGTGTAGAAGAAGGTTTATTAATTATTGATGTACAAGGTTTGCATTCAGGATTGAATACCATTTCAGGAGATTTTTCTGTTTCTGCTTATGGTTATGAAATCAAACAAGGTAAAATTACCAGACCAGTTAATCAAATTACCATATCCGGTAATTATATAGAGATGATGAAAAATATTGAAGACATAGGAAATGACTTGGAATTCGTAATGCCTAGTAGAGGATATGTTGGTTCACCATCCTTAAAAATCAGTAGTTTATCAGTAGCAGGAGAATAACCAAAAAGATAATGCTCTTGACAATATTGTTGAGAGCTTTTTTTATCTTATAAAAAGTTTCTACGGAAGACAAGAAACAGCTATTATATTATCAAAGGTCAAGGAGGATTGTAATATGAAACAGTATATTGTATTAATTATAATGATAATATTAGTAACAGGTTGTGCAACGGACAAAGACAAATCAGATAGTATTCCAGAAATAATAGGAGATGTGGTTGAAAATAATAATGATGCAAAGATAGAAGAAAAAGAAGAAAAGGATAAGGAAATAGATATTGCTGATGTAGATGATGAACAGGATAACATTATTAATTCTGATGGTAAAACTGTTCAAGAAAGATTCAATGTACCTGATAATTATGAGAGAGTAAAAGTTGAAGAAAAATCTTTTGGGGAATATTTAAGAAACCTTCCATTAAAACCTCATGGTTCAAAAGTTAAATATTATGATGGTAATATAAAAGATAGAACTAACGTTTATGAAGCAGTCATTGATATGAGTATAGGAGATAAAAATCTACAACAATGTGCTGATGCAATTATGAGACTGAGGGGAGAGTATCTATTTGGTAAAGGGGATTATAATAAGATACATTTTAATTTTACCAATGGTTTCAGAGTTGATTACAGTAAATGGATAGATGGTTATCGCATTAAGATAGATGGCAATAAGACAGAATATGTAAAAAAAACACAACCATCCAATACTTATGAGGATTTTCTGAATTATATGGAGTATGTATTTATGTATGCAGGCACATTATCCCTGTCAAAAGAGCTTAAAGATATAGAAATAGAGGATATGGAGATAGGGGATATTTTCATTAAAGGAGGAAGTCCTGGACATGCTGTTATAGTAATTGATATGGCAGTTAATAAAGAAACAGGGGAAAAATTATATATGCTAGCTCAGAGTTATATGCCTGCACAGGATATTCAAGTGTTATGTAATGGTAATAATAAGGAGCTAAATCCTTGGTATAGACTTAATGATGATGAAATAATCAATACTCCAGAATGGACATTCAATAGAGATCAACTTAAAAGATTTGAATAATATAAAATAATTTAATGAGACCAAAACGTGGAATAATAACTATAATGAGAAGGCGTAAGTACCAAGAAATTGATTTTGCTGCAAAAACAATGTTATTCCATGTTTATAATCACGAAGGTAATGAAAATGAATATATAGAAAATGGAATAGTAAGTATATGTAATCATTTGAATTGGCAGAAAGATTTCTTGGAACGTATTGTAATGAGATTAAAAAATGATAACTATATTATTGAGACTAATGGAATTTTTAAACTGACTGATGAAGGAAGGGAATATACTGTCAGAAGTTATGAAGAGATTGTAGCTCAATAAAAGTAGTTCAAGTTCTTAACATTCATTGTTGGGAACTTTTTTATGAATTATTACTTGTATAAGTTTTGATAAAATGATACAATGCTACTAATGTAAATACTTTAATAAAGTTATAAGGATGGGGATAACATGATAAAAAGAAGAGCAAGTAACGTGGAGATAAAAAAGATTAATCGAAATAGAATTTTTAGATATCTCAATAAATATGGACGAGTATCAAAGCCGGATATCTCATCGGAGTTAGGTATTAGTATGCCGACTGTTCTGCAAAATATAAATGAATTAATGAAACAAGGTCTGGTAGATGAAGTTGGTGAATTTCAATCAACAGGCGGCAGAAAAGCTATTGCTATTGCACCAGTAAGAAACTTACATTATGCCTTGGGCATTGATATTACTCAAAATCATATTGGGGTTGTATTAACAGATTTATCGGGAGATGTATTAAAACATAAACGTGTTTATAAGCCATTTATCAATAATAGGGAATATTACAAAGAAATGGCTAATATAGCACTTGAATTTAAAAATAGTGAAGTCGGTCCCAATAAAGAATTTTTAGGAGTTGGCATTTCAATTCCAGGAATTGTTGATACAAGAAAGAATAAGATTCTTTTTTCTCATGCTCTTAATTTGACTAACATTGAAACCGATATATTTACTGAATTCATACCATATCCATGTATTCTAGTAAATGATGCTAATGCTTCAGGATTTGCAGAAATGTATCATTATGATAAGTGTTTTAATGCAGTATATCTATCTCTAAGTAATAGTGTAGGGGGTGCAATTATTGTGGATGCACAGTCATATTTAAGTGAGAGTTCTATTACTGATAAATTATACTTAGGAGATAATTTAAGAGGTGGTGAGTTTGGACATATGACTCTAATTCCAAATGGCAGTGAGTGTTATTGTGGTAAAAGAGGATGTGTAGATGTTTATTGTTCAGCTAAAACATTATCAAAACATACAGATGGGAAATTAGAAACTTTTTTTGAAGAAATTGAAAATGGAAATAATGAATTCAAACAGATATTGAATCAATATCTATCTTATTTGGCAATAGAAATAAATAACTTACGAATGATATTTGATTGTACTATTATCTTAGGAGGGTATGTTGGTAGTCATATTGAACCGTATATTTCAAGATTGAAAGAAGAGGTAGCAATGCTAAATACTTTTGAAATAGATGCGTCATATATTAAGCCTTGCCGATATCGTGTAGAAGCATCAGCTCTAGGTGCAGCATTACAGCATATTGAAGCATTTTTATGTACTGTATAAATCAATTAATATAAGTCTTGTACAAAAATCCAGCAATTGAATTATGTGCTGGTTTTTTATTGTGTATTTTGATGGGAAAAACACTATAATAGAAACTATTATTATGTAAAAATACAATAAACTATTGACAGAAATATAAGCAGGTGATATTATGTAGATACTTAATTAAAGAGTTTAATAAACAAAATACAAATGTCTTGGAGGGAATTTATTATGAAAAAGATTTTATTGGCGGTATTAACGATGGCATTGGCTATGACAATGATAGCTGGGTGTAGTAAAGAAGAAAAGAAAAACAATAGTGAAACAGAGACTGAAAATGTTGAAAAATCTGGTATGTCAGTTGGTATGACAGTTCAAGATCTAAGTAATCAGATTTGGTCAAGCTCATGTGAAGCATTAAAAGGGCTGGTTGAAGCAGATGGTGGTAGCATGACATATTTGGATTGTGGTAATAATGCATCAAAACAAATAGAACAAGTAGAGAATTTTATTTCAAATGATGTTGATGTAATTGTTATTCATCCTGTAGATGTTAATGCAGTAGAACAAGTACTTTCTGATGCTAGAGAAGCTGGTATTAAAGTGTATAGCTGGGATGAAAATTTAGAAAATGCAGATATTGTTTGGTTAATTGATAATTATGAATTAGGTAAGATCATTGGTGAACAAGCTGCTAAATGGATAAACGATGTTCATGATGGGGTATGTGAAGTTGCAGTATTAGATTATCCCCAAATCCCAATTCTTTTAGAAAGAGGTAATGGTATTGTTGACGCATTAAAAGAGAATGCACCAAAAGCTACTATTGTAGCTAAGACAAGTGCAATTAATCCTACTGAAGGTATGACAAAAATGGAAACAATCTTTCAAGCAAATCCAGATGTACAAGTAGTTGCTTGTATAGGGGGTGGTGGTGCAGTTGGTGCCAATGAAGCTATTAAAGCAGCTGGCAAATTAACTGACAAAATAGGTGTTTTCGCTGCTGATGCAACAGAGCAAGAATTAGAAGCAATCAAGAATAATGAAGCAAATAGGATGTCTGTTCTTATTACAGGTGATGGTGATGCCATTGCAAAAGAAATATATGGCTGGTTAGAAAAACTTGTTGCAGGTGAATCTGTAGAAAAAGAAGTATATCGTACTACTTTTACTGTAACGACAGAAAATATTGATGAGTATTATAAATAAATATATATATTAAAATGTTTACGTGAGGTAGATATAATGGATATTACAAACACAATTTTGGAACTTAATCATATTATTAAAACTTATCCTGGAGTAGTGGCTTTGAATGATGTTACTATTAAGGTTGCAAAAGGTGAAGTTCATGCTCTAGTAGGTGAAAATGGTGCAGGTAAATCTACATTAATTAAAACATGTACCGGAGCAGTAATTCCTGATAGTGGTGAAATAATCGTAGATGGTAAGAAATTCTCATCTATGACACCAAAATTATCAGAAGAAAGTGGAGTTGCTGTCATATACCAAGAATTTAACATTGTTGGTGAATTATCAGTAGCTGAAAATATATTTTTAGGTAGAGCTATAAGAAAAAAAGGAATAATAGTTGATAAAAAAGCAATGGTGGATAAATCTAAAGAGATATTCAAACAATTCGATATCAATATTGACCCTAATGAGTTAGTTAGTAATTTGACAGTTGGATACCAACAAATTGTTGAAATTGCTAAAGCTATGTCTCAAAAAGCTAAAATTCTTATTATGGATGAGCCATCAGCACCTTTGACTAAGTCAGAAGTGGAATCCATGTATTTGATAGTGGACAAGTTAAAAGAAGCTGGTGTTACTATCATTTATATTTCACACAGGATGGACGAGATTTTTAGATTAACGGATAGAATAACCGTTATGAGAGATGGTGAAAAAATAAAAACATTAAATACCAACGAAACAGATATTAATGAGCTTGTAAAACTTATGGTTGGGCGTGAGTTGAAAGAAACATATCCTTCTCGTCCGTCAGTAGTTAAAGATGAAATACTGTTAGATGTAAAAAATTTATATGGGAATGGACTTAAGGATATTTCTTTTCAAATAAAACGTGGAGAAGTTTTAGGATTTGCAGGATTAATTGGTTCAGGAAGAACCCAGCTTGCAGAGTTGATTTTCGGTATAAAACCAAAAACAAAAGGTCAGATCTTTTTCAAAGGAAAAGAAATATCTCCCAAAACCCCTAGAGAAGCAATTGATTATGGTATTGCACTTGTTCCAGAAGATAGGAAAAACCAAGGTGCAATGCTTGATATTGATATAAGAGGTAATATTAGTATGGCAATTCTTAATAGAATATCAAAGTTATCAGTTGTAGATAAAAAAGATGAAAATCGTATAGCCAACGAATATAAAAGTAAACTCAATATAAAGACACCTAATACTGAACAGTTAGTCAAGAATCTAAGCGGAGGCAATCAGCAAAAAGTAATTATTGCAAAATGGCTGGCTTCTAATCCTGATTTGATTATACTTGATGAACCAACTAGAGGAATAGATGTAGGTGCTAAATATGAAATTTATAAATTAATTAATACATTAGTTGAATCAGGAAAAACTATTTTATTAATTTCATCTGAAATGGAAGAAATAATGGGAATGTCAGATAGAATCATTGTTCTAGCTGAAGGTAAAATAACAGGTATGTTGGATAAAGATGATTTTAACCAAGAAAAGATTATGAGTTTTGCATCAAGTGTGAAAGGAAAGGAATAATGTCATGAACTTTATAGCTGTATTTAAGAAATATGGAATTTTTGCTGTTCTTATATTGTTGATTATTTTTTTTAGTGTAACATCAAAGGCATTTTTTATCCCATCAAATTTGTTTAATGTAGCTCGTCAGGTATCTATGTTAGGAATTGCTGCAGTAGGTATGGCTTTTGTACTATTGCTTGGCGGGATAGATCTCTCAATTGGATCACAAATAACATTAGTAAATATAGTTACTGCTTGGTTAATGGTAAATGCAGAGGTACATCCTGTTATAGCCTGCCTTATTGCAATTGTTATGAGTGTTTCTATTGGTTTTGTTAATGGCTGGATTATAGCTAATCTTAAAATGCCGCCTTTGATTGTCACTTTGAGTACAATGACAATAATAGAAGGTATTGCTTATATAATTTGTAAAGGTATACCTATTTTTGGTTTTCCTAAATATTTTTCTGAATTAGGACAAGGATACGTGGGACCAATACCTATACCAGTTATTATCACAATCATAATTCTAGCAATCGGAGCATTTGTTTTAAATAAAACATATTTTGGCAGATACTTTTATGCTGTTGGTGGTAATGAAGAAGCTGCAAAATTATCTGGTATCAATGTAAAGAGAGTTAAATATCTGGTGTATTCATTATCAGGACTTTTTGCAGGAATTGCAGGAATTGTTATGCTTTCAAGAACCAATTCTGGACAAGTTTTAGCAGGTAAAGGTTTTGAATTTGATGTATTGACAGCAGTTGTACTAGGCGGTGTTAGTGTGAATGGTGGATTTGGTAAGATTTCAAATGTAGTTGCGGGTGTGCTGATCATTGGTGTGCTTAGTAACGGCTTAGTTCTACTTGATGTAAGCCAATATGTTCAAATGGTAACAAAAGGTATTGTATTATTATTTGCAGTTGCATTTGACTGTATTCAAAAAAATCGTAAGTTAAAAGCTGTTGCAGTATAGATTTTAAAAGATGTAAAACAACTATTATTAATAAAGAAAGTAAGTGAGGTAGCAGTATGGAAGGAAAAATGAAAGTAGCTGTGATGAATGGAATTGGAAAAATGGGATATGAAGAACGTCCAATTCCAAAAGTAAAGGACGAAGAAGTATTAATTCAGGTGGAGTATGTAGGAATATGTGGTTCAGACTTACATTATTATGAGAATGGACGTATTGGAAATTATATAGTGGAACCACCTTTTGTATTAGGTCATGAGCCTGGTGGTGTAATTGTGGAAGTAGGTAAAGAAGTTACTAACTTGAAGGTAGGAGACCATGTAGCTTTGGAACCAGGTAAAACATGTGGAAAATGTGAATTTTGTAAAACTGGAAAATATAATTTATGCCCTGATGTAGAATTTTTTGCTACACCACCATATGATGGAGTGTTTCAGGAATATGTTGCTCATGATGCTGACTTATGTTTTAAGTTGCCGGATAATGTTAGTACAATGTCAGGAGCATTAATAGAACCATTAGCTGTAGGAATTCATGCTGTAAATCAAGGTGAAGCACAACCGGGTCAAACTGCTGTAATTACAGGTGCTGGCGCAATAGGATTAGTGACAATACTGGCACTGAAAATTAGGGGAATATCCAATATTATTGTTGTAGATATAATGCAAAAACGCTTGGATAAGGCTCTTGAATTAGGAGCTACACATGTAATAAATGCATCAAAAACAGATGCAGTCTTAAAATTGATGGAGATTACAAATGGTAAAGGTTGTGATTTGGCAATCGAAACTGCCGGGACTGAAATTACTACTAATCAAACAATACATATGGTTAGAAAAGGTTCTAACATAGTATTGGTAGGTTATGGCAAAACTGGTATGATGACTTTGGAAATGAGTTTAGCGTTAGATAAAGAAGTAACATTTAAGACAGTATTTAGATATCGTCACATTTATCCTATGGCAATTGATGCTGTGGCTAGTGGTAAAATAAACCCTGAGGATATAGTAACAGATATATTTGATTTTGATGATATCCAAAATGCAATGGATAGCAGTGTTAAGAATAAGGCTGATATCGTTAAGGCAGTCGTTCGTATCAAATAGGATTGTATTGTTGTTAGGGCAGAATAAGAAAGGATAGAATTAATATGTATGATGTAGTTGCCATTGGAGAACTTCTCATAGATTTTACACCAGTTAAATACGGTGAAAAGAAACTTCCTATTTTCGAACAGAATCCAGGAGGAGCTCCAGCAAATGTATTAGCTATGAATGCTAGACTTGGTGGGAAAACTGGATTTATAGGAAAAGTAGGTCATGACCAGTTTGGATGCTTTCTAAAGAAAGTAATAGAAGATGTTAATATAAATGCTAGTGGACTTGTTATGTCAAAAGATGTGCATACAACATTGGTTTTTGTACATCTAAGTGAACAGGGAGAGCGTTCTTTTAGTTTCTATAGAAAACCTGGTGCAGATATGATGCTTTCAAAAGAAGAAATTAATAAAGAATTAATTGATAATTGCAATATGTTTCATTTCGGTTCAGTATCTTTAACCGATGAACCCTGCAAAAGTGCAACAATAACAGCAGTGGAATATGCTAAGAAAAAGGGTAAAATTATCAGCTATGATCCTAATTATAGGGAGGCTCTCTGGAGAGATTATAGGGTTGCAAAAGAAGAGATACTACAAGTGATGCCTTTAGCTGATATAGTAAAAATATCAGATGAAGAAATGGAATTTCTTTTTGGTATAACAGATATGGATGAGTGTGTAAAATTGATTAAGGAAATGGGTGTTTCCCTTGTATTGATTTCCATGGGGGATAAAGGTTCCTATTATTCAAATAAAAATGTATCAGGATTCATAAAATCATTTAAAATGAACTCCATTGATACAACTGGAGCTGGAGATGCTTTTCTAGGAGCAGTACATTACAAAATCAGGAATAAAGATTTAAAAGATATTCAAATGATGGAAAAAGAAGAATTGGATAAAATTTTGTTATTTGCTAATGCAGCAGGAGGAATTACAACCACTAAAAAGGGTGCTATACCAGCTATGCCGAATGAGGAAATTATTAACAGATTATGTTTGAAATAATAAAGAAGAAAGAGAGTATATCATGGTGTGATATACTCTCTTTCTTTTTAGATTATTAGATGCAGAAATCAAGAATATCTTGCAGGAACATACATAAATGTTTATAATAATAACAATGGTATATGAAATAACGAGGAGGAGTAACTTGAAAAACATATTAAACAAAATAGAATATAACTCACCAGTGGTTCTGACATTTTCTTTATTAGCAACAGCAATTTTCTTTATTGATAAGATTATACCTTTAGATATTATAAATTCTTTATTTGTTTATAGAGGTGGATTTTCTTTGATAAGTTTGATTCAGATGATTTTATGGCCTTTGGGACATGCTTCTATAGATCATTTGCTAGGGAATATTACTTTAATTCTATTGATAGGACCAATGCTTGAAGAGAAATATTCTTCAAAAACAATTTTAATATTAATTATAATAACAACAGTAGTGATTGGATTTTTTCAAGCTATTATTTTTGGTAGTGGAATACTAGGAGCTAGTGGTATTGTATTCATGATGATAATGTTAACTTCCTTCACTAATATGAAAGATGGAAAAATTCCCCTTACATTTATTTTTATAGCTATATTATTCTTGGCTAAAGAAATATATAATGGACTATTTGTGACTAATAATATTTCAGAATTAGGTCATATATTAGGTGCTCTTGTAGGGATGGGATATATATACATAGTACAAAAAAATAAGAAGAAGCAAATTATTTAGGATGTTTAGCTTTACATTAGAGAGAGGGCATTTGATTGAATAAAAAATATAAATTATATGGTTTTAATAACCTGACTAAAACTCTCAATATGAATTTTTATAATATTTATTATATAGATGGTAATGAGTTGAAAGAACAATATATAGATTATATCAATTGTAACTATAGTGCTGATAATTTAACAAAAGTACTTAGAAAGGTTACTAAGATGATTGGTGCTAATATATTAAATATCGCCAAGCAGGATTATGACCCACAAGGTGCCAGTGTCAATTTATTGATTTCAGAAGGGCAGATACCAGTTGTTAAAGTGGATGATTCCTGCAACAGAGGAAATATCATACCTAATGATGGGCATGTAGTAGGACATTTAGATAAGAGTCATGTTACTGTACATACTTATCCAGAAAACAATAATCATAGCGATATATCTGTGGTAAGAATAGATATTGAAGTTAGTACTTGTGGTGAAATATCACCTTTAGAAGTTATCAATTATTTGATTGAACAATTTGGTTCAGATATGGTAACTCTAGATTATAGGGTTAGAGGATTCAACAGAGATATTGATGGAAGAAAACGTTACAATGATAATAATATAAAATCCATACAAGAGTTTATTTCAGAGGATAATAAGTCATGTTGTGAGTTGGTTGATTTTAATTTGCCAAAAGAAAATATATATTATACCAAAATGAGAAATAATGATTTTGAAATTGATGAACATTTATTTAACTTAGAAAAACGAGATCTCCAAGATAAAAAAGTTAAATGTATAATAGACAAAATTAAAAATGAATTGAATACTCTATTTTATGGACAAGAATAATATTAATGGGGCTGACGGATAATACATTTTTTTGAATGGTTGTATTATCTGTCAGCCCCATAATTATTGATTAGATTATATATTACTATTTACCAAGTTTAGCTTTTAGTGCAGCAAGTTCATCCATTACCTCAGAATCTGAATTTTCAAGTTCTGCAAATTGATTGTCTAGATCATCATTAGCCATGTAGCTATTTAATTCTGTAGCTGCTTCAGCTTCACTTTCAATTGTATCTACTTTTTCACTGATTCTGGAAAAAGTATCAAATACACTTGTATCATTAACGCTTGACATAGTTTTTTGAATAGATTTTTGAGCTTCAGCTCGTTTTGTTCTAGCGATTAATAAGCCTTTTTTACGTTTAGCTTCTTCTATTTTATTACTAAGGTCTCTAAGTCCTGCTTTTAAATTATCAGTTGCATTTTTTTGAGCTTGCCATTGTTGACGATATTGTTCAGCAAGGTCATCATATTCTTTCTTTCTGTTAAGAGCTTGTAATGCTAGAGCATCATTACCATTAGCAACAGCCAATTCAGCTTTTTTAGCCCATTGAGCAGCTTTTGCAACTTCTTCATCTAAAGATTTCTTAAGTTTTTTCTCATCAGCTATAGCTGACGCAACAGATCCTTTTGCTTTGTTATACTGTTCACCCATATCAATAATCAATTGATTCAACATTTTTTCAGGATCTTCAGCTTTTGAAATAAGATCATTAACATTTGATTTAAATACTGTACTTATACGATTAAATATACCCATTATAAGTTACCTCCCTTTGATATTTTTAGGTTATAGTGTTATAGTCATTAATTTGCAAATTTAGCTAATAAATCATAGTGTTGTATTAGAGCTAGACCAATACTGTCTATTGTTGATTGGAATTCATTCTGGTCAAGATTTTCTGCCTGTAAAGTATCTATTATAACTAAGCTGTCATTTTCAATAGCATAAGCTCCGTGAACTAAATCATTAGCATTCAATTCTAAGACTGTTCTATAGAATTCTTCTTTATTCGTCTTTGGTAACTCCATGATTTTTACTCTAAATAAAACTATTGGTTCTACTAATTTCACTACGATATTATCTATATGAGATAAATCATCTTCTATCTTCCATGTGCTTTCGTCTAGTTCTTCAAAAACTAAATTCATATCTAGCATGAAACTTTCAATTCTTTGTTTTATATCCATTGTAATAACCTCCTTATGTATTGTTGGTTCTAAATATAAAGTAATGTACTCATAACATATTATAAGTGAGTTAACTCTATATATTATATACATTATAACATATAAATTTCAATAGTAACTTATCAATAAAGACATATTTTAAGCAAAATATTACAAGTTTTGCAATATAACTTTTATAATAATAAAATATGTGATAATATAAACTGGATGTAATTAAGGAGGTGAATATTAATGGGTTTTATTGATAGAATTAAAAATATATCACGAGCCAATAAAACTGCAAAGATGGAAATGGAAAGTAACGAAATCACAGTTTTTAACATGAGGGTTGGTGATATTGTTTCTATTGAAGAAGTTGATTATGAAGTAAAAGGTATATTGAAGTTCAATGATCATGGATGGAGATGGACGGAGTACAAACTAAAAGATTCTAGAAAAACCTATTGGTTAAGTGTAGAAGAAGATGATGAAGTCGAAATATGCTTATATAGGGAAGTTGTTGCTATAATCACGGAGGCTCCAAGAGTATACGAATATAAAGGAGTTACATATTATATGCAAGAAGGCAGCGATGCAAAAGTAGAATATGTAGAAGGTCAAGTAAACGCTGTAAAAGGTGAAGAAGTTGATTACTATGAGTATTCTGATGAAGATGGAGAAAATCTTCTTTCCCTTGAGATATGGAACGGTGAAGTAGAAATGGCAATTGGTAGAGAAATAGAAGATTATAATGTTGTTATTTATCCAAAAAGTTAGTCTTGTTAATAGTATAGGAAGGAGGGAGATTGCATGAGCAAAGGTATAAAGATATTTCTGGGTATTCTTGTGTGTGTGTTGATTATTGGGACAATCAGTTCATTAGGTTCCCATAAATCTATAGCGAAAAAGCTAGATAATAATTCTAATTTTGAGTATTCCACTAGTTTGACAAGTAATTATGATAAATCAGATAAAGCAAAGGTTTATTCATCGGATATGAGTGTAAAAGAAACTGCATTGTATCTAATTAATGAAGACAGGCCTGAAGACTATACTGATTTAGATAATGAAGAAGCTATACAATTAACATATGATGATTATTATGTATTAATCTATCAAAGTGAAGATGGAAAGACATATGTACAGATATCATCAAGAAAATATATACATAATAATGGATATTACGGGCTGTATAGACCATATAGAAATAACATTATATTATTCTATGATACTGCTTATACTTCTAGCAGATATTATACTAAGGATAATCATCGTTATGGAAATGGATATAGTAAACCAGTTAAGAATGTGAATACTACATCAACTAAAAGTCAAACAACCACTAATGAAACAGATGCTAATTCAACTAAAATAAAAACAGATAAAGACGCATCTAGTAAAATCAGAACAAAAAATAGTAGTACAACATCAAAAAGTAGTACAACAAGCAAAAGCAGTTCAACTAGTAAAAGCTCTTCAACAAGCAGCTCAACTAGTAGTACATCAAGAACAAAATCTGTCCGTTCAGGAAGTGCAGGTTCCAAATCAAGATTAGGTGGAGGAACAAGTTTCGGTAAATAAATTAAACATGTGAAGAAAGGAGAGACTAAAATGGATTTCTTAAATAATGAATTTGTAGCGACTATTATTTATGCTATACTAGCGTTAGTTTTAATGTTTGTAGGATATAAAGTGTTTGATATGATAACACCTTATAATTTCGCTGAAGAGATTAAGGAGAAAAATCCTGCTGTGGGAGCAGTAATAGCTGGAATTTTTATTGCAGTAGCAATAATTATAAAAGCTGCTATAGCATAAATTCTCTAATACATATAGGACAATAGAAATTTTAACTAATAATTAAAGGAGGTATGAAAAATGAACCCTATCATTTCTAGTATTATATATTTTGCAATAGGTATGTTTTTCTGCGCAATAGGATATAAGGTGTTTGATATAATTACACCATTTGATTTGAATAAAGAGATTGACGATCACAATGTTGCTGCAGGTTTAGCTGTAGCAGGAATATTTATTGGAGTGGCAATAGTTGTTAGTGCTGCAATAATATAAGGTTAGATAGCTTTGTGAAAAGTTATGGAGGTTAACATGGCAAAGGAAAATAGCATTAAAAAAGATATGAGTAATGGAAAAATTAATGCTGCCCCTCTGATGTTTGCTGTTTTTATTATAGCTATATGTGGAATAATATATGAACTGATTATTGGTGCAATCAGTTCATATTTATTGGGGGATAGTGTTAAGCAGTATTCTATTACTATAGGATTATATATGAGTGCTATGGGTATAGGTTCATATATAACTAAGAAGTTCAAACGTAATTTGTTTGATGTTTTTGTGGTTATTGAATTAACAATAGGTCTAGTTGGAGGTATATCGGCAGTGGCGTTATTTGCTGCATACGGATATACCAAAGTATATCTGCCTGTTATGTATATAACAATAATTACAATTGGTATTTTAGTAGGATTAGAGATACCTATACTTACACGCATCATTGAAGAAAAAGAAAATAATCTTAGAATGACACTTGCTAATGTACTTAGTTTTGATTATATTGGTGCACTAATAGGTTCAGTTGCATTTCCCTTGATTCTATTACCACATCTAGGGTATATAAAAACTGCTTTTCTAGTAGGTTTTATCAATATTGTAGTAGCTAATATTATCATATATAAGTATAGTGAGCATATTAAGAGAATTGATATACTTAAAGTTGTAGCTGCATTTTTTGCACTAATAATTATTGTAGGTTTTATAACAGCTGATTCCACTGCAGATAAAATTGAAGATAGTTTTTATAGAGATCAAATCATATATAGGAAGCAAACCAAGCATCAGAGGATAGTTGTGACAAAACATCGTGATGACCTTCGTTTGTTTCTTAATGGTAATGTGCAATTCAGTTCACAGGATGAATATAGATACCATGAATCTTTAATTCATCCTGCAATGAGTCTTGCAAAAGAACGTAAAGAGATATTAATCCTTGGTGGTGGTGATGGACTGGCTGCTAGGGAGATTTTGAAATATGATGATGTTGAAAGAATTACTCTAGTTGATTTAGATAAAGAAGTAGTAGAGTTCTGTAAGACCAATCCCCTAGTAAAATCATTGAATAATAAATCATTGGATAATGATAAGGTAAATGTGATTAATCAGGATGCTTATAAGTTTCTTGAAACAACAAACAATAAATATGATGTTGTCATTGTGGATCTTCCTGATCCTAACAATGAAGCTTTAAATAAATTATATACTAATCTATTTTACAGACTGATATATAGTAGATTAGACGATGGGGGTATGATTGCTATTCAATCAACAAGTCCTTATTATGCTGAAAAAGCTTACTGGTGCATTCGTAAAACTGTTGAGTCTGAAGGATTATATACTACTGGATATCATTTGTATGTTCCTTCTTTTGGAGATTGGGGATTTACATTAGCCTCGAATCAGGAATTTGATAAAGATGATATTAATCTATCAGTCCCAACTAAGTATCTGAATGATGATATGGTAAAAGCTTTATTTGTTTTTGCTGATGATGAGAAAAAATCCAAAGATAAAGTAGAGGTAAACAGCCTCACCAATCCTGTTTTATTTGGATATTATGAAAAAGCATGGGACAGTTATTAATAAGATATAGGGAGACGATGAAATGATATCAGTATTAATAAATGCAATTAAGGTTCTTCATATATCAATGGAAAAAAGCAAGATATATAAATTGATAGGAATTTTTTTAGTCGCATTATTTGTTTGTTCAACGGCATTTTATGTTTTTGAAAGTAAGGCTAATGCTGATTTAAGTTATGGTGATTCTTTATGGTGGGGATTTGTTACAACCACAACTGTTGGATATGGTGATTACTTCCCTATAACTGTCCCAGGGCGTATATTTGGCATAGCTTTAATGTTAATAGGTATTAGTACATTTGGTTTTTTAACAGCAGCTATTGCATCGATTTTTATAGATAATAAAATGAAAGAAGGTATGGGACTTATGGACATCAAGTTTGAAAATCATATCGTACTCATTGGTTGGAATAAAAAAAGTGAAACTATGTTAAAGGAATTAGTTGAAGATAGTGAAGAACGTAAAATAGTTATAGTTTCTGACGTTGAAAGATTGAATCTTCCATACAAAAACACCTATTTTGTTCATGGAGATCCTACTATAGATGAAACACTTATAAGAGCTAATATTGCTTATGCAGATATTGTTATGGTTGTAGCTGATGAAAATTTGATGAATAATGATGGAATGGCAGATGCTAAATCAGTTCTTGTATGTCTAGCTGTTGATAAATTCAATACAGATATTCATCTGATTGCAGAAGTGCTTAATGAAGAGAATATACCTCATTTTGAAAGAGCCAATGTAAATGATATTATTGTCAGTAATCAAATGAGCAGCCGAGTTATGGTTAGGAGTGCAGTCTATAAGAATGTAAGTTCTGTATTAAAAGAATTATTGACTAACTCTTACGGTAATGAATTGTATGAATGTAAAGTTAAAGAAGACGATATAGGAATATCGTTCAAAGAATTGTCAATGAAATATATTAATGATTATAATACAATCGTAGTTGGTATCGCTAATGAAAAAGTATATTTAAATCCAGATAAAGATAGGAAAATACAAAAAGATGATGCTATCATATATATAGCTAATGAAAAATTATAAAAGGTACAAGTCATAAAAACAAATTTTATGACTTGTACCTTTTATTTTTAATGACTCTAACTTACGAATCAATTTATGATAATCTACAAATACTAAATGAGATAATTGTAATGATATTAGTTGGTTGATTTTTGGAAAGTTAGAGGCGAGTTTATGGAAAAAAAAGAGTTCAGGGACTATTATAAAGAATATTCTAATAGAGTAATTAAAACGAAGGTTATTTTATCTGTGGCTTCTAATGCAGATAATATTATAGCTGCAGCTTTTATCAGTTCTGTTGTACTTGCTTCCTTAGCACTTATTATGCCATTAGTAATTTTTATTATAGCGTTGTCTGTGATGTTTTCAGCGGGTTTAGGTTCTTATATAGGATTTTATTTAGGGAGAGATAATATCCATAATGCTAATGATTTGGCTAGTTTTATTGTGATAGTAATAAGTATTATTTCTATGATAATCGGTATGATTACGTCAATTAATGCAAGTTCTATAGCTAGTATATTAGGTGCAAGTGGAAAGTATCATGTAGCAGCAACCATATATCTTAGAATTCTGGGAATCAGTTTTATTCCACAGATAATATCTACAGTTCTTGATAAATTGATTATGAACGATGGTTCTCCAAAATTCACTTATCAAGTGAATATAATCACTATGATTATAAATTTATCTTTTAATCTATTATTGGTAATAGTTTTTAATTTGAGTGTTAAAGGATTAGCATTAGCCACACTTTTAAGCCAAATATTTCATCTTGGAGTTAACATATATTATTTTATAAAGAAATCTAAATTGATTAAATTTATTATTCCTTCATACCATTTTCATGAATTGAAGAGAATTCTCTATAATGGGAGTAGTGATTTTCTTTCGGTTTTTACGGATGCTATTATGATTTATGTTGTGAATAAAGCTATACTTAAGTTTTTGCCTAATGAGTATTTAGAAGCGTTTGCTTCAGCAACTATTTTTACTGCGCTTATTACTAAGATATATGTTGGCTCACAAGTTGGATTACAGCCAATTTTGTCCAGATTTTTGGGAAAAGGATATTTTCAGAAATTGAAAAATATATTTGCTTATTCACTTAAGAGAAGTGTTGTATATGCTGTTATTCTATATATTGTATTGATTCCTGTTTCCTTTATATTGTTTCCTTATCTTTTGGATAATAAAGATTTGGTGTTTGCTGCTTTTAGAATATACCTGGGTGTGGGTATAGCGTATATATCTTCTTGCATTGGAGTTCAGATAATATTGTTTTTTACTGCAATCAATAGACCAATAGAGTCGTTAGCTATCGCATTTATTAGAACTATAATATTGATTCCTTTATCAAGTATAAGCATGATTTACTTGATTGGGGTTGATGGGATTGCTATAGGATTTTTGCTACCTGAAATGTTAATTAGTGGGGTATTTGTTTCTTATTATAAGAAAGCTGATTTTATTAAGTATAAAATTGAATATGACAGATGATAATTCAAGTAAGTCAGAAAAATTATTTTGTTCTGACAGTCATATAATTTGTGAAAAAAGTATTATTTATTCTATTTGTATTGTACTTTTTCGGGTATATATGTATAATCAATAGGTGATAAGGGTGATTATTAATATGAGATTAACGTTATAGGACAAGAGGGAGAGTTGCAAATGATAAGAAATGTTTTTAATAAGATTATTGGAGTTATATTAATTATGGGTATAATTACTGGGGCAGTGGTATTGGTTATTAATGGTTTTGGTAATGATACTAGTGCTGTTAGAAATAGTATAAAAGAGAATAATGAATCAAATAATAAGTTATCAATTATAACTAATACAGTTAAAAAGGAGTTAAGTGAAACATCCTTAAAATTAGATTTGGATTTAGATGATGATGATAATATTGATTATATTCTTATGTTTGAAAGTGGTAGTGGAGATGAGATAGAACCTACTGTTTCTAGTGAAAAGTGTATGGAACATAAGTATATGAATGAGTATGAATATGAAGTAGACTTATCCAGTGATTATGGTAAGGTATTATTGACTTTTCATGAAGTATTTGATAGTGGGATGATATATTATATTGAATATATTCCTAACAATAGTTCAAGTAAAGCATTATCTTTAAGTGTAGAAGCAGGTAAGGGAGATGGTTATAATATTTTAGAAGGATATTATAAAGATAAAACATTAATATTTAATGATAAAGATGTAATTTCAAGTACAGTTCTTCCAAATATAATTAATTTTATTGATGGGGATAACAATCATATTAAACTTGGAAGAGTATTTCATGAGAAAGAGATAGGAAGAAGTGTAAAAACTGTTAGTGAAATAGAACAAAATATCAATATGGTTATTGATGATAAAACAACCTATAAATATAAATTACCTGTTAAAAAAGGTTATTCAACAAAAGTAGAAGGAGTTCTATCATTAAAGAATCTAATTAATGATAAGAAGGTCAAATTTAACATTGATACTTTGACGGCATTGGATCTAGCTAATATAAAATATGTATGGGCTGATGGTGTATATTATGATAATCCTAGTACTTATAGACCTTCTGCTAAAAATGATTTTTATAGAACACCTTGTGCAACACATATGAGAGCTTGTTATTGGGTATTGGATCAAGGCAGTATCTTTACAACTTATGGTATAAGTCTAATGTATAGTTATGCTAAGTTATATATTGATAAAAATTACATTCCTACTGAACCAAGGTCCAATTGGATATATGATGAATATGGCATAAAAGAAAATTTTTATGATACTAGATTTAATACAGATACTGTAAGTAGTTTTTTACATATGCAGGAAGTGTATCCTGATGAAAAAATCAAGGAAGTATTAGATAATTACTTTAAGTTTTTTACTGATTTTGTTGATGATAATAGTTTTTATGTTGATGGAAATATTTTTGTAGCTGACTATATGGATTATAATGGTAACGATAAGATGCCTCATTGTTCGTTGAACCACATGCTTTCAGAAATGACAGTATTGTATAGATATCACTTATTATATGAGGACAAAGAAATGTTTGATTTGGCAGAGAAATTCTTGCATAGTATATTGAATACGAAAGATGGTTGGATTAAGAATAATGGAGATTTATATTATTGTATTACAGAAGAGGGTAAGTATAAGAGAGATGATTATCCCTTAGTCACATATAATGATCTTAAAAGGGCAGAATACTATCTGAAAAAGATATATGGAGAAGCGCCGCAGGAATACCAAGATATATTGGATTCAAAAGAAAAGTGGGCTAAGGAAAAAGGGTATTTAAAATAAAATATACAAAAAATAATTTCTAGTAATATTATTTAACCATTTTACTTATAATGTATTATAGTAAAATGGTTAAATTTATGTTAGAAAAGGTTGACTAAATTAGTATCATATGATAAAGTATAGTTGTTCCAAACGTTTGGTACAAATTTGGACAGCGGAGGTGATAGACATGAACAAAATACTTTATTTTGATTGTTTAGGTGGTCTTAGCGGCGATATGACCTTAGGAGCACTTGTTGATTTGGGTGTTGATAAAGACATTCTAATTGGAGAATTGAATAAACTTGGTGTTGAGGGATTCAGCCTTGATATTAATAAAAAAAGAAAAGATGGAATTAGTGCGACAGATGTTTATGTACATATTGATGAAAATTTAGTCTATCCAAAAAGGAATTTAAATGATATTATTAATATTATAAATGATAGTTCAATTAGTGTAAGAGCGAAAGAAATCAGTAAGTCAATATTTATCTTAGTTGCTGAGAGTGAAGCAAAGGTTCATGGGCAGCCTATAGAAGATATTTTCTTCCATGAAATAGGTGCATTGGATTCTATTGTAGATATTATTGGAGCTTCAATTTGTATTGATTTACTTGATATTGATAAAATATATGCATCTTCTATTCATTTAGGTACTGGATTCATAAAATGTGCAAATGGTATTATACCAATACCTGCTCCAGCTACCATGGAAGTTTTGAGAGATGTGCCGGTGTATCAGACTAATATCAAAACTGAATTAGTAACACCAACTGGTGCTGCTATCATTAAAACCATAGCAGAAGATTTCATTTCAATGCCTAAAATGACCATCAGAAAGATTGGTTATGGTTCGGGTAAAAAGAAATTACCTATAAAGAATTTATTAAGAGTCTTAATAGGAGAAGAGGTGGTTAATTGAAGATAGCTGTAGTTGATGGACAGGGCGGCGGCATTGGGAAAATTATTATTGATAAGTTAAAAAATAATATTGATGAAACTCATGAATTAATTGCACTTGGAACGAATTCAACTGCAACTACTGGTATGATAAAAGCTGGAGCGAACTCCGGTGCTACTGGTGAAAATGCTATAAAAGTAATGAGTAAAAGAGTTGATATTATTTTAGGTCCACTTGCAATCATGGTGCCTGACGCTATGATGGGTGAAATAACAACTGAAATTGCCTTATCAATTTCATCCAGTGACGCAAAAAAAATACTTTTACCCTTCAATAAGTGCAATATGGTTATTGCAGGAGTACAAGGTAAAAAATTAAATAAACTCATTGAAGAATTAGTGCAAGAAGTACTAAGATATATATAAACACCAAGAAGGTTGTTATACTTTTTTGGTGTTTATTTTTGTTTAACAGAAAGTAATGATAAATATTACATACAACTTGGAAGGAGAATTTTTATGAAGAGTAAACAATTGGTTTATACAGCATTATTTGCAGCTTTAGGGGTTATATTACCTCAGATGTTTCATGTTTTTGGGAGTATTTCTGGTAGAGCTTTCTTGCCTATGCACATACCTGTTTTATTAGCAGGATTCGTATGTGGACCTATCAGCGGGTTACTTGTTGGATTAACATCTGTACTAGTTAGTCATGTTTTCACAGGAATGCCACCTGTTCCAACTTTATTTTTTATGATTGTGGAGTTACCTGTATATGGATTGATGGCAGGTCTATTATTTAATAAATTTAGATTGAATATGATGTTATCATTGATTTTAGCAATGGTAGCAGGTAGAATAGTTGTTGGAATAATGATTATATGTGCAACCAGTTTATTTGGTATAACACTTCCACCATTTATCAATGTAGTTGGGATGACAATAGCTGGGTTGCCAGGTATAGCCTTGCAGATAGTTGTTATTCCATCAGTGATGCTTATAATCAGGAAAGTAGGGTACCAACATGCAACAGCTTAATAGTAATACATTAAATGAAAACAATTATACATGTATTGTGAAAAATAATGATGAAGTGGTATTTACTTCAACGGAAAGAGGAGTAAAACCTTTACTAGATTATATTAATGAAAATCATGAATATAAGAATATTACGGTTATTGATAGGATTATAGGTAAAGGTGCCATGTGTTTAGCTATAAAAAGTAAAGCTACGAAAGTACTTACACCTATAATCAGCAAAAAAGCATTAGAATTAGCTAATAAATATAATGTTCATGTAGAATATAAGAAGGTTGTTTCAGGAATAATTAACCGTACAGGTACAGGTCCTTGTCCAATAGAGAATGCAGTTTCTGATATAGAGGATGTTGAAGAGGCTTATAATATTATTTTGGACACATTGAAGGAACTGGCTAAAAATCAATAAATATAAAGCTTTGCATATAAAAACATGTCATAGACCACATTTTATGCAAAGCTTTTTATATCTTATAGGAAAGTTCCTTAGGACGACAGGGCATAGTCTTTTTTCTTATAGAATAATGGATTCATTTATTATTATTATAATCTGATCTCGCAGCATAAAAACAATCAATATTTTTAAGGGGTATTTTAACAGGTTCAAACTCTTTTCCAGTATACATTACACCAGTAATATAATCTTTTTTACATTCTTTTAGACGAAACATATGAGTAAACCCCATCTTTGATTTTATCATAACCATTTTATCCTGGTAATTTTTTAAATTCATTTTATCTCTGATTTTCTTAAAAGGCATTTCGTTATAGTATATATCTTTATTATCCATATATCCTCCATAGAATTCTACTCATAACTAATATATGAGTAGAAAGTGAGATAGTATACGTATTGTTTCGATGGATGTAAAAAATTTACTTGTTTAAAAGATAAAATAATTATATAATTTAAATTAAGGACTATTATGTAATTTGTTGTGAGTTTGATGAATTTTATGATAGTTTTTATTATATCGATATAAAAGACTGACTTGTATTTACTATAATTTATGACATCAATAGAGTATTACGTAAAGATAATATATTCTTTAGGAGGTTCTATTATGGAAGGTTATACAAGGGAAGTTAAAAATCAAATCAATAGTCTAGTAGATCAAGATGGAAAATTTCAATTTGGAACATATAATAAACCAGTCAAAAAATTAAATATGTTAGATGCTAAGAAACCATTAGGATTTCCATTTGGTAAGCACTTCAAAAATCTAAAATTAAAGGAATGGGAAGCATTTCAAGCAGGTAATCAGGATGTTTTTATGCTTGGAGCAGTTTATAATACTAAAACTTCTGCCCTTAATCAATTATCTATCTATGATAAAAGAAATAATAAACTCTATAATTATAGAAAATACTGTATCCCATGGAAACAAATATTAAGTACAAGCATGTATCAAAGTGAAAGTAAATATATATCAAAAGATTTCATGATGATAATATATAACAATCTTGAAGAAGGTAAAATCAACATAATTGTTAAAATAAGAAGTAAAAATGATTTGCCAAATATAAAATTGGAAATCACTGCTTTTCACTTAACAGAACCAATCGTTATCTGTCAACCTTTTGATACTAATAGAGGGCTATATTCTCATAAAGCATTAATGAATATGGAAGGAATTCTCTATCTTGGCAAAGAGAAAATTGTTTTTGATAAGAATACAGCTTTTACTATCATTGATGATCATAAAGGATATTATCCAAGTAATGTAAAATATGACTGGGTTACAGGATGTATCAATAATAAAGATACGGGACTTATAGGGTTTAATCTGACAGATAATCAAATCAAAGACCATGAAAAATATAATGAGAATTGTTTATGGATGAATGGTAATATGCAGGTACTGCCACCAATCAAATTCAAAAGGTCAGTTAAAGATGATAAAGAAGTGTGGAAAATAAAAGATGAGTATGGTATGGTAAATATATTATTTTATCCATTGGCTAAGCTTAAGCTGAAATTTAATTATGGCATCATTTATTCAGATTATGAAGGTCCTATGGGAACATTTAGAGGATATATCAAGGATAAAAATGATAATAAAATCATGCTTGATAAGTTTTTTGGTATGGGTGAAAAGAAAAGATATAGGATTTAAATGAGGTTAGGAACATTTTTGTTAGTATATATAATCTTAAGAAGTATTGCATAAAAAATGTTATAGATATTTAAGCAATAATAAAAAGGCTAGTTAATAGCCTTTTTATTATTAGAAACTATTAAATTACAGATTCTAAGTTTTTTATAGAATTATGTAGGGCATCAATACTACTGGAATGACATCTTAGAATTGGAATATTTTTCTTTTTTGCTTCCTTATTAGCAATTTTAACCATTTTATGTGAAACTGTACTAGTAAATATAAGTAAAGCGTCGGGAGTTCCAATACTCTTACTTAATCCACCTGACATTTGGGTAAATACTTTTAACTTGTGTCCAGCTTTCTTACAGACTGTTTTATATTCTCTATGCATACGGTCATGGCCGCCAATTAATACTATACTCATAATAATCACCTTTTTAACTTATTTTCTTATATTATACTAGAAATGATAATGATTGTCAATATCAGTTTTAGGAATATTTAGTTTTTACCTAAATTTATATATAGCCATAAGAAAATCCCTCTCGATTTTCGATTTCAAGAGGGATTTTACATTATATAATATAAGGTTGTAAGCTAGTTAATAAATTGATTAAATGTTTTTAGCAGTTGTACCATAGAATGCTGCTTTATATATTTCTTTTACATCTTCTGCACTAGATTGTCTTGGGTTAGTAAGGGTACATGGGTCAGCAAAAGCGTTTTTACTCATTCTATCTAAAACTTCATTGAATTTTTCTTCTGTCATTTCAACTTCTGTAACTTCTTTTAGAGTAGTTGGGATACCAACTTTTTTGTTTAATTCTTTTAATTCAGATACTAAATCATTAATTTCAAGTTGCTTTTCAATCTCAGCAAATTTGTCTGTAGCTTTCATATTGTATTCTACGATATATGGTAATAAGATAGCATTAGCTAAACCATGAGTAATACCAAGTTCTCCACCAATTTTGTGAGCTAAACTATGAACAAGTCCAAGTGAGGCGTTTGTAAATGCCATACCAGCTAGAGTAGAAGCATTATGCATATCTTCTCTTGCTTTCATGTTACTACCTTCAGCATAAGCTACTGGAATTTGTTTGAATACTAATTTGATTGCTTCCATAGCAAGTGGATCTGTATAGCTAGTTGCAGATGTTGAAACATAAGCTTCAATTGCATGGGTCATCACATCCATACCTGTATTAGCTGTAATATGAGCAGGCATTTTTGCAGGAAGTGCTGCATCTAATAATGCAATATCAGGTGTTATTTCATAAGATACTAATGGATATTTAATATGATTTTCTGTATCTGTGATTACTGAGAAAGCAGTAATTTCTGAAGCAGTACCACTTGTTGAAGGAATAGCTATAAATTTAGCTTGTGTTCTAAGTCTTGGGAATTTACCTGCAACTAAGTCTTCAAATTTTGTTTCTGGATACTCATAGTAAACCCACATAATCTTAGCAGCGTCAAGAGCAGAACCACCACCGATTGCAATAATCCAATCTGGCTTGAATTCAGCCATTTCTTTTCCGCCTCTAATTACTGTATCAATAGATGGATTAGGTTCAACACCATCAACTATAGATACTTCCATACCAGCTTTTTCTAATTGCTTTTTAGCTTCATCTAAGAAACCAAATCTTTTCATTGAACTACCACCTGTAACAAGTGTAGCTTTTTTACCTTCTAAAGTTGATAAATATTCTAATGCACCTTCTCCGAATACGATATCTTTTGGAACTCTGAACCATTGTAAACTCATTATAATTTCCTCCTTATTTAATTACTTTTTAATTTATTATCTATTGCAGCAGCAGCTTTTTTTCCAGCACCCATAGCTAGTATAACTGTCGCTGCACCTGTAACAGCATCACCACCAGCATAAACATTTTCTTTACTGGTTTCCATTGTTTCTTCTTCAACAATCAATCCACCCCAAGACTGAGTATCAAGTCCTTCAGTCGTTTGTCTGATAAGTGGGTTAGGGGTTTGACCTATTGCTACTATAACTGTTTCAACATCAATTACAAAATCACTATTTTCTATTGGACATGGTCTTCTTCTTCCAGATGCATCTGGTTCACCAAGTTCCATCTCTATACAATTAATACCTGTAACATATCCATTTTCACCAATTATCTTAGTTGGATTTGTTAATAGCTTGAATATAATTTCTTCTTCTTTTGCGTGATGAACTTCTTCTAATCTAGCGGGAAGTTCGTTTTCACTTCTTCTATAGATTATATATACATTCTCTGCACCTAATCTTTTTGCTGTTCTAGCTGCATCCATAGCAACATTACCACCACCTATGACTGCAACACTTTTACCAACTTTTATAGGTGTTGGAGAATCCTTTTCATAGGCTTTCATAAGATTAACTCTAGTTAAGTATTCATTAGCAGAGTAGACTCCATTAAGATTTTCACCTTCAATATTCATAAATCTTGGAAGACCAGCACCACTACCGATAAAAACAGCTTTATAATCTTCTTCAAATAATTCATCTATTGTAATAGAACGACCAACAAGTACATTAGTCTTAATATCTACACCTAATTTCTTTATTGTTTCAATTTCATTATTAACTAATTTTTTAGGAAGCCTGAATTCAGGAATACCGTAAGATAATACACCGCCTGTTTTATGTAGAGCTTCAAATAGTGTTATGTCATAACCTTTTTTAGCTAATTCGGATGCACATGAAAGTCCAGAAGGCCCAGCACCTACAACAGCCACTTTGATATTGTTTCTTTCAATGTCTGCTGATTCATTAGCGTTTGTATTCTGCATATGATAATCTGCTACAAATCTCTCTAAACGACCAATTGCTACTGGTTCACCTTTAATACCTCTTACACATTTACCTTCACATTGATTTTCTTGTGGACAGACTCTTCCGCAAATAGCAGGTAATGAATTTTCAGTAGTGATTATTTTGTATGCTTCTTCGAATTCACCACGGCTTACCGCATTAATGAATTCTGGAATTGGTACATTGACAGGACATCCGCTTACACAAGGTTTGTGTTTACATTGTAAACATCTTTTAGCTTCTGAGATTGCTTCTTCTTCTGTATAACCTAGAACTACTTCTTTGAAGTTTTTATTTCTGACTAAAGGTTCTTGTTCGCTGATTGGTGTTTTTGTTAATGATTTATTAAGCATTTCTAGTCCTCCAATCCTAGTCTACATACATGATCTTTTTCTTCTTCTTTATACATACCTTGACGTCTCATGGCCTCATCAAAATCAACTTGGTGACCATCAAAATCAGGACCATCAACACATGCGAATTTTGTTTCGCCGCCTACAGTTACACGACATCCTCCACACATACCTGTACCATCAATCATAATAGGATTCAAGGAAACATTTGTTTTGATATCATGCTTTTTGGTTATTTCACAAATGGCTTTCATCATGATTAAAGGTCCAATTGCAATAACTAAATCATATTTTTCGCCATTTTCTATTAATTTATTAAGTTTATCTGTTACAAAACCTTTGATTCCTTTTGAACCATCGTTTGTAGCATAATAAACGTTATCACTTATATTTTCCATTTCATCTTCTAGAATTATGAATTCTTTACTTCTGCCACCAAGTATAGTATCTACTTGTACACCTAATTCTTTCATTTTTTTTAATTGAGGATAAAGTGGAGCAATACCAACACCGCCACCTATACCTAAAACTCTTTTTACTTTATGAAGAGGTGCTGCTTGACCTAGAGGACCAACAAAGTCTTCTACAGAATCTCCTTCATTTTTAAGGCTTAATTTCTTAGTTGAATATCCTACAACTTGATATATAATAGTTACTGTTTCTTTTTTTCTATCATAATCGGCTATAGTTAAAGGAATTCGTTCTCCATCTTCATCAACCCTTAGAATGATGAATTGACCAGGTTCACATTTCCTTGCAACATATGGTGCATGGATTTCCATAAGTTCAACTAAATCATTTAACTTTCTTTTAGCTACGATTTTATACATTCTGACACCTCGTTATTATACTGTGATTGTTAATTATTAGACATTTTGTTACTTATTAAATACTTAACACTTAAATGACGCGTAAATAAAGCTAGTTTTTTATTCTTTATCAATTCCTCCAAAAAAATGGCGGAATACTAGCATTGACATTCTTGTAAGTTTTAGTTATCATGTATTTATGAGAAACATTATAATATGAAATCTAAAAAAAAACTAACATTAAATTTTAAAAAGTAATACTTTTTTGATTGAAATTGATAAAAATTTAACAAAAGAAGGTGGAGTTATGTTAAATCTCTTTGATAAAAAACTAGAAAGACTTGATGGGTTTGAGACAGATTATGTAAAAATACTATATTATGATTTGCCCAAAAATTTTTCAGGTGAATATAAATCATATGATTATTCTCGTTTTTGTACAATTCTCAGTGGAAGAAAGCATGTAACATTAAATAATAACAGAAAATTCATGTATACAAACGATAATTATCTATTATTACCTTCTAATTCAAAAGTGCATATGGATATAGATACAGATACAAAAGCATTGGTATTTGAGTTAAATGATGAACTAGTAAACAATGTACTTAATAAGGTCAATATAGAAGATTATATAAAGGAAGAGGTTAAAACAGATAACAACTATTTCCTAGGGCAAAATAAATATAATATATCAGAAGATATTAATAATATATTTGCTGCATCTAAGAGTAAAGAGAACAATAATGAATTCTTGATTGATTTGTATGCCCAAAAATTAGTATTTGATTTGATAAAGAATAAGTCCACATATCAGATACTTAATGGAAACAGCTCTCATCCAATAAATATAGCTGTAAAATATATTAATGAAAATATTGAAGAAATGATTAATATAAAGGAGATAGCAAAAGATTTGCATATGTCAGAATCTAATTTCTCCCATCTATTCAAGAAAGTTGTTGGTATTAAACCAGTTGAATATATTAAGAATAAAAAATTAGAGTTAGCATTAGAATATCTAAGAAATGAAAGTGTAACAGATGTAGCTTTTAATCTGGGATATGCGAATATTTCATATTTTATAAGGCTATTTAAAGATAAGTATAATATGACACCTAAACAATATAAATTAACTTATTTTGAAAAAATATAATAAAAATTTACTACCTGTAATATTATTTAGGTAATATAAATAAAATATTTTTGTCATTATCATTGACGTATTATAAATAATATCTTATTATGAATGTGTAACACAATAATAGGAGAATACTTTGAATTGGCAAAGTATTAATAAATATATGAGGAGTGAAATTTCATGCCAGTAGTTGATTACAAAAATTATTGCAAAATGCTTGATAGGGCCTTAGAAAATAAGTTTGCTTATCCAGCAGTTAATGTTTCTAATGTTGAAACAGCTAACGCAGTTCTAGAAGCGTTCGCTAGGGCAAAATCAGACGGAATTATTCAGGTATCCATAGGTGGAGGAAAGCATGCATCAGGTATGGTTGCCAATAGTGCAATTGGTGCTATATCACTTGCTAATCATATTCATCTTATGGCTGAAAAATACGATATTAACATTGCTTTACACACAGACCATTGTACAGCAGCTAATGTTGAGCCATTCATGAAGCCTCTTATTGAAGAGACTAAGAAAAGAAGAGCACAGGGGTTACCTAATCTATTTAACAGTCATATGTTTGATGGTTCTGATATTCCACTAGAAGAAAATATCAAAATATCTAAAGAACTTATGGCTCTTTGTGCTGAAAATGAGATTATACTAGAAGTTGAAGCTGGTGTAGTTGGTGGAGAAGAAGATGGTGTAAATAATGAAGATGTAGCAGCAGATAAATTATTTACAACTCCAGAAGATATGCTTATGTTTGAAGAAGCTTTAAAAGATGTTGGTGACCGATATATGTTAGCTGCAACATTTGGTAACGTACATGGTGTATACAAACCAGGTAATGTTAAGTTAAAGCCAATTATATTAAAAGAAGGTCAAGATGCATTAAAAGCTAAATATGGAGAAGATGCTAACTACTACTTAGTATTCCATGGTGGTTCAGGATCAACAAAAGAAGAAATAGAAGAAACACTTGAATATGGTGTAATCAAAATGAATATTGATACAGATACTCAATATGCATTTACTAGACCTGTAGTTGAACATATGTTTAAGCATTATGATGAAGTACTTAAGGTTGAGGGTGAAGTAGGGAATAAAAAAGCATATGACCCAAGAGCGTACTTAAAGAAAGCTCAAACAGGTATGGCTGAAAGAGTTATTGAAGCTTGTAACGTTTTAAGATCAAGCGGTCAAACTATGGGTAGACAATAATATTATAAATAAATATAGCTTACCTTATAATAATAAGATGAGCTATATTTTTTTTGCTGTAAAATAATATAGTTACTTCTTTTTAATAGGTCAATGATAAAATTAGGGTAAAAAATGTAAAATAAATATTTGGAAAGAGTAAATTTATGTTATAATAGTTAATTATATAAATTATATATAAAAAATAAATAAAATTTATATTATACATAAGTTGAATTAAATAATTGCTATAGAGCCAGTAATTTTATTCAACTTATAAAATCAAGGAAAATATATTGGACTTATTGAAACGGGTGTTTAATGTTTAAGTTCAATATATATAGCTACCAATTTAGAAGTTAATGAGAGATAAGAAAGGATAAATGATTATGAAGAATTTGAGTAAAATATTGTGTTTGATGCTTACACTAGTACTTATGACTGCTTTATTTGCAGGGGGTAAATCCAATAAAAAGAAAGATGTTGAGGATGATGTATATACACAGGAACAAGAGAACAATAAAGAAGTTGATGAAGATAAAGAATCAGTAGATAATAAAGAAGAAGAGAACGCAGATAAAGATGTTAAAGACGAAACTAATAAAGAAGAGGATAAGGATGAAGCTGATAAAGAAGAAAACAAAGATGAATCCTCAGATGAAACAAGCTTAAAAGATACAACTATAAGAGTTGCTACATTAAAAGGACCTACAGGAATGGGTATGGCAAAATTAATGGAAGATGTAACTACAGGTGAATCAGAAGTTAATTGTGAATTTACTTTAACTGGTGCACCAGATGATTTGGTTGGTAAAATTGTTAATAAAGAAGTAGACTTTGCTTGCCTTCC
Source organism: Vallitalea maricola (assembly GCF_036985595.1). Classification (NCBI taxonomy): domain Bacteria; kingdom Bacillati; phylum Bacillota; class Clostridia; order Lachnospirales; family Vallitaleaceae; genus Vallitalea; species Vallitalea maricola. The sequence continues at coordinate 46,545 of NZ_BTPU01000005.1, forward strand.
AACAAATTTAGCTTCTGTTTTATATAATAAAACAAAAGGTGGTATCAAACTTGCGGCAGTTAATACACTTGGTGTATTATACATCATGGAAGTAGGTAATGAGATTAATGATGTTAATGACCTTAAGGGGAAAGAAATCTATGCTAGTGGAAAAGGATCAGTTCCAGATTATATATTACAATATATATTAAAGGAAAATGATATAGACCCTGAAAAAGATGTAGATATTAATTTCTCTATGCAGCATGCAGAAGTTGCTACAACTGTAATATCAGGAGACAACAAAATCGCTTTATTACCACAACCATTTGTAACTACTGTATCAATGAAAAACAAAGATGCTAGAATTGCACTTGATATTACAAAAGAGTGGGAAAAAATCCAAGGTGAAGATAGTCCACTTGCAATGGGATGTATCGTAGTAGATGCAGAATTTGCCGCTAACAATAAAGAACTAGTAGATAAATTTCTACAAGAATATAAAGAATCAGTAGACTTTGTTAATGCTAATCATGAAGAAGCTGGAAAGTTAATTGAAAAAAATGAAATCTTACCTAGTGCTGCCATTGCACAAAAAGCTATACCTAATTGTAATATAGTTTATATGAATGCTACTGATGCAAAAGATACATTACATAACCTATATGAAATACTATTTGACTTCAATCCAAAGTCATTAGGAGGAAAATTACCTGATGGAGACTTCTATTACCAAAAATAGACGACGAGTATATAAAATAATAGCTTTAATATTTTGGATAATAGTATGGGAGATTATTGCCTTAGCTATCAATAAGGAAATATATCTTCCTACTCCTTATAATACTTTTAAGGTATTATTGGAAGAAATCAAAACAGTTATGTTTTGGCAGACAATCTTTGCAACTATATTCAGAGTTGCCTTCGGTTTTATAATAGCATGTATTGTAGGAATATTGGTAGGTATAATATGCGGAATTAACCATTTTATGTATGAAATTCTTAATCTAATAATAGTTGCAGTAAAATCAACACCAGTTATGTCTTTTATACTTATTGCATTGGTATGGTTCAAATCAGAGAATGTACCTATTTTTATATGCTTTTTGATGTGTTTTCCTATCATATGGACTTCCGTTGTTGGAGGAATTAAACATATTGACAGAAGATTGATAGACATGGCGTATGTATATAAGGTTGATAAAAGATATATAATAAAAGATATCTATGTACCTTCAATCATTCCATATATTACAACTGCTATGATAACATCTCTTGGACTAGGATGGAAAGTAACAGTTGCCGCTGAGGTACTTAGCAGTCCTAAGTTTTCCATAGGTACAAAACTCTATAATGCAAAAGTATATATAGAATCAGAACAATTATTTGCTTGGACAATAGTTGTTATCGTTTTGAGTTTGATGCTAGAATATATATTCAAGTATTTACTTAGAAAAATTCTGCCAGTACGTATACAAAAGTAGGTGTAATAATAATGATTAGACTTAATAATATCAGTAAGGCGTTTGATGATTTAACTATACTGAAAGACTTTAATCTTTCAATTGAAAAAGATAAAATAGTATGTTTTCTAGGTGCTTCTGGGTGTGGTAAAACTACACTTCTCAATATTATTTCAGGGACTCTCAAATATGATAATGGATCAATTGATGGCATTGATAGTAATGTATCCTATATTTTTCAAGATACCAGGCTGTTACCATGGGCAACAATAGAAAACAATATCAAGTTTGTACTAAAAAGTAATAAGAATATAAATGTTGATCAATTAACTAAGAAGTATATAGATATAGTTAAGTTAAGCAAATTCAGTCATTATTATCCAAAACAATTAAGTGGTGGTATGAAACAAAGAGTTTCTATAGCAAGAGCTTTTGCTTATCGTTCAAAAATACTACTTATGGATGAACCATTTCAAGGGTTGGATTATGATCTGAAGATTGAATTGATTAATGCTTTTCTAGAATTATGGGAAGAGGATAATAGAACTGTAATATTTGTAACCCACGATCTAGATGAAGCTTTATTATTATCAGACAAGATATACATATTAGATGGCAGACCAGTTAAAATTAAACAAGAAATCGAAATAAATATCCCCAAAAGGGAACGTATCAAACAACAAGATAAATTAAATGATTATAGAAAAATGTTAACGACTATTAAATGATGTTGAATATGTATGGAGGGACAGTTCAGTGATTTACAAAAAGCATACATTAAGTAAAAAATACAAAAACATATTTAATAGTTTTAGAAAATATTTTTGGACTTTTATAAAATATCATATAGTAGCTAAAATATTGATTGCAATTGTCCTAATTCCAATATTTAAAGAATTGTTTAAACTGATTATGAAAAGTAAAGGGATGAATATACTTTTTAATGGAGTTATACTGAAATTCCTATTGTCTCCACAAGGATTTTTAAGTGGGATACTAATAATTATTTTTGCTACGTTAGTTCTTCTTCTTGAATATGGAGGACTTGTAATTATCAGTTATGAAGCTTCTATAGATAAACAGCCTACCAGCCTTTTGAATGTATTGAAGATTTGTGTGAAAAGGTTCAAAAATCTCATTGGGTTTGGTGGGTTATTAATATTGGTTTATGTCATAATCATATTTCCTTGGCTTGACATGGGATATCATACTAGTTTATTAACATCTCTGAAAATACCATCTTTTGTAAAAGCATATATAAATAGGAATCGATTCCTATATATGACTATGAAAATAGGAACCATCGTTCTATTTATTTTTTCCATAAGCTGGATTTTTACTATGGAGATAATAATGCTTGAGAACAAATCAGCTCTTCAAGCAATGAAGAAAAGCTTTTATTTAGTAAAAGATAATTTCAAGACCGTAATAAAACATCTATCAATCACAGTTCTGTTAGTTGTAATAATAAGTGTAGGGATATTTGGAAGTATAGCAATTTCTTTTCCAATATTATCCTATAATGATTCTTTTTCTAATGTTATTATTAACGGTTTAATCATCCTTCTTGGAGTAATTTTATATATAATTAGTTTTTTAATTATACCTTATGTTATTCATCATTTCACTTATCTGTATATAAGTATTAATGATAGTCCTCTAGAAGTATTTCCTTTGAGTAAAAGGACACAGCTGTCTTTGATAGATAAAATATTTAACAATAGGAAAACTGTGAAATTAATATTGGTAGTATCATTTTGTTTAGTGCTGTTTATTACAAAATATGTGTCAGCTGATTTTGAAAATACACATTATCAGGTAGGTGTTACTGCTCACAGAGGTAGTTCAAAAGAAGCACCAGAAAACACTCTTGCTGCAATTAAAGAAGCAGTTAAGAATAAAGCGGATTTTGTTGAGATTGACGTACAAGAAACTAAAGATGGAAAAGTGGTGCTTTTTCATGATAAAAATCTGAAGCGAATTACTGGGCTGGACAAGAATCTATATGATGCCAACTATAGTGAGATCAAAAAGTTAGATGCTGGTAGCTGGTTCAGTAAAGAATTCAAAGGAGAAAAGATTCCTACATTACAAGAAGCTATAGATTATGCAAAAGGTAGGATAAGATTAAATATTGAACTCAAGCAGAGAAAAAACAGAAAAGGGTTAGTCAAAAAAGTTGTTGATATAATCGATAGAAACAATATTGTTAAGTCATGTGTTGTGACATCATTAGATTATGATTTACTGCAAAAAGTTGAATTGTTAGATAGCAACATCAAAACAGGTTATATCATGTTTTTTGCAATAGGAGATATTAACAGTATTAAAGGTGTGGACTTTTATAGTATTGAAGAAAGTTATATTGATGAAAATTTTGTAGTAAAAGCACATTTAATGAATAGAGATGTTCATGTATGGACAGTCAATGATAGTGAAAAAATGAAAGAATTCATAGAAATGGGTGTAGATAACATAATAACCGATTATGATGAACGACTAATAAATATACTAAAAACTTATAAATGAAACTATTTATGATTATTAAGGTTAACTCTATTGATATAATTAGTTCTGTAATTGAGTATTTTAATTATGTTATGTCTTTTATTAAATTTTTTTGTGCAACTGACGATATATATATATGAAATGTCAGTTACTAATCAAAATGAATGTAATTAAATTAAGAGGTGAAGAGTATGAATATCAATACAAATACTAATGGTGGAGTTAATGTATATAATAACCCTATTAGAAATAATGGGAAAAAGGAAACTCCAATTACTAGATTGCAAAAGCAAATAGTAAGAATTGATAAGAACATTGCTGAGATAAGAGAAAATCAAAAATTAGAGGCTAAAGAAAAGCAAGAAAAAATTCAACAGCTAGAAAAGCAAAAGCAATTATTACTACAAAAAATTAATGAAGAAAAAATGAAAGAAAAGATGAATGAGGTGGAGGAAAAAATAGAAGAGGCAGAAGAAATTGAAGCTAAGAAAAAAGAAAAAGAAGAAAAGCCTCCTACACCATTAGATGAAATAAAAGCTGAATTAGGAATAGAATTATCTTCCAAATCAATGATAAAAGCTTCTAGAGCACTAGATACTGCCAATAATAAATTTAATACAGCAAGAAAGATGAGACAAGATGCGAAGATACTTGAAAAGCAGGTTGAAACTGATAGAGGTAGAGGTCAAAGTATTGATGTGAGTGATTTTAGGATAAAACAGTCAGTATCATTTAGGTCAAAAGCAGACCAAATAGAAACAGAAGCTATGGAAGCTTTGGGAAAAGCTAATAAATTAGTCAAAAAAGCAAGCGAAAAATTAGAAAAAGCCAAAGAAAAGAATAAAGAGATAAATAATCAGGTAGAAGAAGACGAAAAAGAAGAAAGAATAAATTACACTAACCCTGAAAAAAATATAGAAGAGAAACAAAATGAAGCTGGTATAGGTAAAAATGTAGATGTAAAATTATAATAGCATAAGACGAAGATGTTGTTTTCTTGATATCTTCGTCTTTTTGATTCTAAAAGTATAAAAGAGAATTAAGTCGAAATAGGTATAACTTAAAAATAAAAAGTCGAAATATAATGAAATGAGTCAAAATATATGTAAATATTACGTTAAATAAAGTAGCAACATATTGATATATATTAAAATTAGGATTATAATTAAAATGATGGCGAAAACTATCAAAAAATTTATAGGTTTAAGTAATCAATAAAATTGAAGGAGATGATTTTTAATGAAAATCAGAAAACCCTTTACACTTCTAGTAGTTGTATTAATGCTGGTAAGCATTTTTGCAACATCTGCATTAGCTAATGAAGTGTATACTGTAAAACCAGGAGATGTTTTATGGAAGATTGCTGAAAAATATGACATAACATGGGAAAAGCTTGCAGAAGTTAATGAATTAACTAATCCTCATTTGATTTATCCAGAGCAGAAATTAGAAATACCTGATGAAACTGAGACAGTTACAGAAGTTGAGGAAGAAATTGCAGAAGGTAAAAAAGTAACAATACTTGGAACTAGTGACGTACATGGACGTATATACGCATATGAATATGCAACTGATAGTCCAGATGCTGATGCAGGATTTGCAAAGCTTCAAACACTTATTAAGCAAGAAAAAGCAGAAGCACCAAATGCCATATTATTAGATTGTGGTGATACAGTACAAGATAATAGCGCTGAACTATTCAATGATTTACCAATACATCCAATGGTACAAGCCATGAATACTATGGGTTATGATGTATGGACACTAGGAAATCATGAGTTTAATTTTGATAAATCATTCCTAGATAGAAATATTGAAGCATTCAATAATACTGTTTTAGCTGCAAATATTTATAAAACAGATGATACGCGTTTTGTAGAGCCTTATAAAATCTTTGAAAAAGATGGTATTCGTATTGCAGTAGTTGGATTATTGCCACCTCATGTTCCTAGATGGGAAGCTAGTTCACCACAACATTTTGAAGGATTAAGTTTTACACAACCTTTGGAAGAAGCTAAGAAAGTTGTAAAAGAACTAGAAGGAAAATATGATGTTCTAGTTGGAGCATTCCATATAGGTCCAGATGGTGAGTATGGCAGTCAAGGTGCATTAGAGATTGCTGAAGCAGTTCCTGAATTTGATGTTATTTTTTGTGGACATGCACATTCAAAATTCTCTGATAAAGAAGCTAATGGAGTAAAATTAATTGAGCCTGGATGTTATGGATGGGCACTTGCAAAAGCTGAAATTACTTTAGATGAATCACAAGATGGATATGTTGTTAAGGATGTTACTGTGGAAAATATAGAAACTAATGAGATTGAAGAAGATAAAGAGATATTATCTGAGTTTGAATTTGTACATAAAAAATCTGTAGAAGATGCAAATATTGTTGTTGGACACATAGAAGATGATTACGTTAAAAATGTTGATTATATTACTGGAGAAGCAAAGGTTACAACAATGCCTACTGCTCAAATAGAAGATACACCTTTAATGGATTTAATCAATGAGGTGCAATTATTCTATACTGATGCACAGATAAGTTCAGCTGCAGCATTCAAGAATGATATGAACCTAGTAAAAGGTGATTTCAAGAAAAAAGATGTAGCTAACATATATAAATATTCTAATACATTGATGGGTGTAAATATTACTGGCGAGAATTTGAAAAAATATATGGAATGGTCAGTCAGCTATTATAATACCTATACAGAAGGTGATGTAACAGTAAGTTTCAACCCTGATATTAGAGGATATAATTATGATATGTTTGCTGGAGTAAACTATGATATTGATATCTCAAAAGAACCTAATAATAGAATTACAAACCTAACATTTAATGGTGAGCCAGTTAAAGATGATGAAACATACAAATTGGCTGTTAATAATTATCGTTTTGGTACTTTAAAGGGATTAGAGCTTGTAACTGATGAAGATGTATACTACGATTCATATGAAACAATGCAAGATGCTGGTAGGATACGTGAGTTAATAATCAAATATATTAAAGAAGAAAAAGAAGGTAAAGCTGTACCAACAGTTGACAATAATTGGAAGATAATAGGCATAGACCTAGAAAGTCCTTATAAAGATACCGTATATGAAATGATAAAGAATGGTGATCTTACTATTCCAAGATCTGAAGATGGAAGAACACCTAATGTAAAATCAATTAATGTTAATGAACTGATTGAAGAAGGTCAACTAGAAGAAAATAGAGTTGAAGAGTTACCAAAAGCATCATAATAAGTAAAGATTAAGGGGCTGCCAGACAGCCTCTTTTAACCATTCTAATTACTATAATGCACAAGAAAGGACAAGCTAATGAGAAAGTATTTACCTATTATTTCATTTATATTATTAGTAGCATTTGTTATAATCTTGTCTCCAATATTTAAAATGAATATAAAACAACCTAATTACTTTAAACAGGATTTTGAAAATGCTAAAGTAATTGAAGTTGTAAGTGAAGAAATTGATGAAGATCCTACCTTTGAGGGAAGATATCTAGGTACTCAGGTAGTTAAGATAAAAATATTAGCAGGTGAATACAAAGGTAAAATATTTGAGGTGAAAAATCCCCTTAGCAGGAGCCATAATGTCTATGTACAAGCTAATGACAAGGTAATTGCTAGTATTGATGATTCACTGGAAGAGGCAAATGTTTGGATTTATAATTATAAAAGAGAAAATATACTATATATTTTAATTGCTTTGCTGTTTATTCTATTAATACTGCTTGGAGGTATGCAAGGAGTATATTCAATTATTTCGTTGATATTTACAGGCATTATGATAATATTTTTTATGCTTCCCCTAATATTCCAGGGAAATAATCCTATCGTAGTGACCATACTGACTGCTTCAATTATAATAATAGTATCATTCTTGCTGATAAGTGGCTTCAATCTAAAGACACTGACTGTTATTCTAGGTACGATTATAGGAGTAGTTATTGCAGGGGTTATCTCGTATATTTCTGGTAATTTAGCACATCTATCGGGAATTACAATGGATAAAGGTAAGGAATTGGTATATGTAGCTCAGGATTATAAGATACAGGTAAGTGGATTAATGTTTTCAGCTATATTGATTGCTTCTCTCGGAGCAGTTATGGATGTAGCTATGTCTATTACATCATCAATTTTTGAGATACATCAAACTAATAGAGGATTATCAAAGAAACAATTATTCAAATCAGGAATGAATATCGGTAAGGATGTTATGGGAACCATGTCCAACACACTTATTCTAGCTTTTGCAGGTAGCTCACTTAATAGTATAATGCTTATATGGGGATATCAAATGGGAAGAAGACAATTTATGAACATTCCTTTTATAGGTACTGAGATTATCCAAGGATTATCAGGAAGTATCGGGATTGTCCTGACTGTTCCTGTTACCGCAATAATATCTGTAATGATATTGAAGCGGAAAACTATTCAAAGTAACAAAAGCAAAGTTAATAAAAAGAATAAAAGATAAAATAAATAAGCTAGATTAATGCATTATGCAAATTCTAGCTTGAATTATTTGTATGATTAATTTTATATGTATTAAAACTAGTAATAACTAAATTTTAATAATATTTCTTTCTATTTAATTCATTCTGAACATCATCAAGAGCTTCACCAAACCGTTGGAAATGAATTACTTCTCTTTGGCGTAAGAACTTCAATGGTTCAATTATATCTGGATCATCAGTAAGATTCATAAGGTGTTCATAAGTGGCTCTAGCTTTTTGCTCAGCAGCAAGGTTTTCGTGTAAGTCAGTAACAGGGTCACCCAATGAGCCGATACCTGCTACAGTGAAAGGAACTCCACTTGCATCAGTTGGGAACAGGCCATGATTATGTTGTGCATAATGTGGAGCCAATCCAGCATCTTTCAATTCTTGGATTGTAGCACCTTTAAGTAGTTGGTAAATCATTGCGGATATTATTTCTACATGGGCTAATTCTTCAGTTCCAATATCCGTCAACAATCCTTTAGTCTTATTGGTTGGCATAGCATATCTTTGATTAAGATAACGAATAGCAGCACCTAATTCCCCGTCAGGTCCTCCGTATTGGGTAACTAGTAACCCTGCCATTCTTAGATCTTTCTTTTTAATATTAACAGGAAATTGCAATCTTTTTTCATATAACCACATACTTTATCCTCCTTTATTCATTTTCCCATGGCCATGGTCCATCTAACCATTCCCACGGATATTTGCTTGGAGACATACCAAAGTTAACTAGTGGACCCACATTTAACTCATACATACGTCTCTTGTTTTCATATTGACGTTGTATAACATTATAATCTGAAATTGCTTTTTTACAATCAGGATGGGTATCTAGATAGAGATTAAGGTCTAAGGCAGCAAATCCTAATTGTTGTATTTCTCTCATTAATTTTTTATCATACATTAATGACGCCTCCAATCACGATAAGGTTGATATAGATTAGGAAACATACTTCCTCTATGGAAGCCTTCTTGTAAAGGGACTAATCCTACATAAGGTTGGTTGGGTATATAAGCTGTTGCCAATCTAATCTCGGGTTCAGGTTGTTTCATAGATTCATTATTCTCTTTATCTGGTCTTACTGGAGGTTGCATCCTATTAGGACGTTCCAGAAAAACTGGTCTTTTTGAGTTGTACATATCTCTCATTAATATACTCCTTATAAATGTCTATAAGTTACCATATGATATATATGTAAAATTAGTGTTTTTCCAAATAATAAAATTTTTTTTATTGCTTAAATCTCTAATAAGAGAAGAGGATAGATTTTTGTTTATTGTCCTAATAGTAAAACCTTTTAAACTCCGAAGGCGTATGTCCAGTAAGTTTCTTGAATTGCTTAGAAAATGTATAAGAATCTGGATAGCCCAGTTCCACAGAGATTTCTTTTACTGATAAATTACCAGCAGATAATAATTTTTGAGCAGCGTTAATTCTCCTATTAAGAATGTAATTACCTGGTGAAATTCTATATTGCTTCGTGAAGAGCTTTCTAAACTTCTCATAACCCATATTTACATATAATGCTACATCTTCAACTGAAATCCTGTTGGTTATATTTTCTTCTATGTATTTAATACTCATTGCTAATATATTCATTTCATCTGTTGTTGTCCTATTAATCCTATCAAGGTAAGTTGCCTTAGAAATAATAGAAATAGCCTCATTCATAAGTAGAGGAAGTTCAATTCTGTTAGCTTTATCTAGTCTGTAATGAAAATCCAGCATTTGTTGAATAAGTTCAAAATCATGTCCAGGAGTCAAAACAGGTTTATCAGGAGAAAATACATATATCTCAGCTAGACTATTAAAAACGTTATGACCTATAGAAAGATATAATTCGCTCCAGTCGTCTGTAGTAACTATGGTACTATGAGTTTTATTAGGAAATCTCTGAATAAAATCTCCAGATTCAATGGATATTTCTCTACCTTCATCATCCTTGTAAATACCTTTGCCAGATAAAACAAATAAACCATGATATTCTTTAGGTGTATAATTGATATGAGAACCATTTATGCTATTTTTCCTAACATAACCACTAAGTAACACTCCTAGAGAATTATTGTTACTTAAAACTCTATGATGAGATTCATTATTTTGAAATTTCCTATGTACTATTTCTGCTATATTCATATTGCACTTCCTTAATTTCGTTATTTAAAATTCATTTTACCATAAAGAAAGATGAATACAACCCCAATTTTTTTACATTATTTCTATTACCAAAAATGACATTGTAAATACCAGTATAAACATTTTTTTTATGAAGTAATGTGAGTATAATGCTTTTTGAATTATAGTTTTGAAACGAGGTGGAGCATAATGGGGTCACTTGTATTAAGTGTGCTAAAAAATAAGAGCTATAAAAATAAAACAACAGAGGTTAGTTCTAAACATAGAAGTAGAAAATATTTCATCATGGAAGGTGTCACAGGTATAGGACAAAATTCCTTGACAGCTGGAGCATTTTTAGCTGGTTTCATTAACTTATTAAATGGATCTGAACAAGTAAATGGAATGGTAGCAGTAGCCCCTGCAATAGTTGGTTTATTACAGATATTCTCTTCATTGATATTTGAGAGATTAGAAAGCCGTAAAAAAACAATTATAAGTATGGCTATAGTACTTAGGTCATTACTGTCATTAGTATATTTCATACCTATGTTACTCATACCACTTGGATATGGATTAGAAGCTTTTATTTTATGTTACATATTAGCTTACTCAATGAATGCTTTGATTAGTCCCGCATTATTTAATTGGTTAGTTGATGTTACACCTATATCAATTAGAGGGCAGTATTTAGCCTATAGAGATAAAATATCTCTAGGAACAACAGCTATACTAACAATCTTTTTAGGAAAAGTACTTGATTATTCTAAGGATGCAGGTAATCAAATGATAGGTTTTGCAGTAGTTGGTGGAATTATTGCAATTCTAGGGCTTTTGAATATTTACGCTTTGATGCATATAGATGAATTTAAAGAAAATTACGTTATCAAAAAATATAATATTAAACAAGTATTAACAACACCGTTAAAAGATACATCTTTTAGAAAGATAATACTACTATTTATAATATGGAATTTCTCCTTGCAGATAGGAGGTCCTTACATTGCTATATATATGGTTACTAAGCTTAATCTGAAATACACTTACATGATGTCATTATCAGTTGTAGCAACTGTAGTAAGGGTAGTAGTAGCTAATAAATGGGGTCGTATAGCAGATAAGAAATCATGGTTTTTAAGTACAGAATGTTCCATTGGGATATTAGCTGTAGTGCATTTCACATGGGGATTTGTTAATGTATCTAATTATACTGTCTTTGCACCTATTTTACATATACTATCTGGTATAGCTTGGGGAGGTATAGGGATATCCATGTTCAATATACAATTTCTATATGCTAAAAAAGAAGGAAGAACTATGTATATCGGACTAAATGCTGCTATTGGAGGAATTATTAGTGGAATAGCGGTTTGGATAGGTGGTAGGATAATAAAATTATTAGAAAACAAGGAATTAGTAATTTTGGGTATGCATATAAATAATATGCAAATTACGTTTTTCATATCAGGTTTATTATTATTACTATGTCCATTATTCGTAAAAGTGTTTATAGAAAACAAAAAATTGGAACAAGAAGCAGAATAACTAAAGGGAAGCTTACCATATATATTGGAAGACTTCCCTTATCTTATTATTGTACAAGCTATTATCAATTATCTTCAAATATTATATCTGAAGGGGATAACTTGTAAACCATATCTTTTCTTTCTACTATTATCTGTGCTTTTGAATATGTTTGAGAATCGTTTTTCAGCTTATTGACAAGTTCTCTTGTTGGATTAATAGCAACTGGGAATGCAACGGATTTCAACATTGAGAAGTCACCAGCAGTATCCCCATATGCATAGGATCTAGATAAATCGATATTATATTTTTTTACTAGTTCATTAATCGCTTTCTTTTTATTTACACTATCCCACATAGGATTTACTTCACCAGTGTAGATATCCTTATCATCGGTCAGATACATGGAACCAATAAAATCGTGAAAACCATGTTTCTTGGACATAGCACTAACCAATTCAAATGGTGAACCAGATACAGTAATAACTTTATGACCTTGTTCAGTATGCCATTTGATTTTATTTCTAGTGTAAGTATAGACTCTATCACCCTTTTGTTCAATAACCTTACCTGCTATAAATTCAATTTGGGTTTTATGAAGACCTTTAATAGCATCAATATATATTTCAGCCATTTTTATCAAATAATCATCATAATTACCAATGCGTTTATCCCATTTAATATACTTTTCTCTAACTTCGTTATACCATCTTTGCTTATCAATAATTTCTGATTTAATCAATTTCTTGAATATCTCCGTTATAAGACCTTCTCTATATAAAGTTCCATCAATATCAAAAAAAGCTGCAATATTGCTCATATTATGACCACCTTTCTTGTCGGATTAATAATTGAATGTAAATATGATATAAGATACTATATCATAATAACCCATAATATCTAGTATTTAATTATTGTTATATTTATTATACATTATTTACTAATAAAACTGTACGTATTTTAATAAATTTCTATTATAAATTAAGTTGAATGAATATATAGATACTCAGTAATTTACAGTAAATTAATTATATTTTAATTGAAGTTGATGTTTTTATTTGATATTATTAAAGAAATAATTAAGACTAATAATAACAGTAAGGGAGTGTATGACTATGGCATTAGCACATGAGATTGATTACAAGATTCAGGGAGACGACATGCAGTTGGTTGAGATTGAATTGGATCCAAGAGAAAGTGTAATAGCGGAAGCTGGAGCTATGACTTATATGGATCAAGGTATTGAAATGGAAACAATCTTTGGCGATGGTTCTCAGAGAAGCAACCAAGGTGGATTTATGGGAAAATTAATGGGAGCTGGTAAACGTGTATTAACTGGAGAAAGTTTATTTATGACAGTATTCACTAATACTTGGAATGATAAAAAACACGTTTCTTTTGCAGCACCTTATCCAGGGAAAATTATACCTATGGATTTAACTGAGTATCAAGGTAAAATAATCTGTCAAAAAGACGCTTTCCTATGTGCCGCTAAGGGTGTATCAGTAGGAATTGAGTTCCAAAAGAAATTAGGTGTAGGTTTCTTTGGTGGAGAAGGCTTCATAATGCAAAAGTTAGAAGGGGATGGACTGGCTTTTGTACATGCAGGAGGAACAGTCATTGAAAAAGAGCTTATGCCAGGTGAAACATTGAAGATAGATACTGGATGTCTAGTTGCTCTTACAAAAGATGTTAGTTACAATATTGAATATGTTGGAAAAATCAAGAGTGCTTTCTTTGGTGGAGAAGGATTATTCTTCGCAACAGTATCTGGTCCAGGAAAAGTATGGATTCAGTCATTACCATTTAGTAGATTAGCAGATAGGATGCTAAGTGCAGTTAGAGGAGTACCTGGAGGAAAATCAAAAGGTGAAGGCAGTGTACTAGATGTATTAGGTGGATTAGGTAATTTATTTGATGGCGACTAAATCATAATTGATTTTACTACATTTCCCATTGCTTATTAAACAAAACGTAAAGTGTGTTTCAAGAATATGCTGAAAAAAACATAAAAAAATGTTATAATAAGTAGATACGAATAAAAATATGGATAAAATGATTGACATATAATGCAAGGAGATGTTAGTATGCCGCCACTTACTACACTGATAAAACCTGCTTCAGGTAATTGTAATCTAAGATGTAAGTATTGCTTTTATTATGATGTAATGAATAGCAGAGAAGTCAAGAACTATGGAATAATGTCAGAAGAGACATTGGAACAATTGGTCAAAAAAGCTTTTGAATTCGCTGAAGGACAAGTAACATTTGCTTTTCAGGGTGGAGAACCAACAATGGCTTCCTTAGATTTCTTTAAGAAATTTATAGTATTAGTAAAAAAATATAACACGAATAATATTAAATTAAACAATGCATTGCAAACAAATGGAATTGTCATAGATGAAGAGTGGGCAAGGTTCTTTCATGATAATGAATTCCTGATAGGATTATCTATGGATGGATATAAGGATATCCATAATTACTATAGAGTTTATCCTAATGGAGAAGGAACTTTCAATAAAGTGTTAAAGACAACTAAGTTATTTGATAAATATGATGTCCAGTACAACATTCTCTGTGTAGTAAATAAGCACATTGCCAAGCACGGAAGGAAAGTATATAACTTCTATAAAAAACAGGGTTTCAAATTCTTGCAATTCATACCTTGTTTAGATGAAATTGGGGAAGAGCCAGGAAGAAATCCTTATTCACTTACTCCAAAAGACTATGAAATATTCTTGAAAAACATTTTTGATCTATGGTATGAAGATTTTGTAAGTGGTAATGGAATAAGTATAAGAATGTTTGATAATATCCTTCAAATCATAATGGGCTATGAACCAGAGAGTTGTGATATGAGAGGTCACTGTTCTGTAAGTTCAGTTATTGAAGCAGATGGTTCCATATATCCTTGTGATTTTTACGTGTTAGATGAGTGGAAATTAGGTAATGTGGTTGACGCAGGTTTTGATGAAATATTTAAATCGGAAAGAGCAATCGATTTTATAAAAGAATCCATTAATACTGATCCAGAATGTCAAAAATGTGAATTTTACAGAATTTGCCGTGGAGGATGTAAAAGACATAAAGAACCAAAAATTGATGGTAAATACACTAAGAATTATTTCTGTAATGCCTATAAAGAATTTTATAAATATACATTACCAAGATTTATAGAAGTTGCTAGAAATATTAAATAGTCATATTATTGAATTTGACAGAAATAAAACTATTACACAGTCATTAATGTTAATATAAATAAATATAAGATAAAATAAGCCAAAGAGATACTAGAGTAAAATCTGTATCTCTTTTGTTTTTTTTAGTTATTGCAGAAATTAGTTTATTTTATTAATTTGATTAGGGTTATGTTGCTAGTAATAATTATTCAATGAGTGGTTATAATTATAACATAATGGTAGAGGTGTAGATAAGTATAGTGTAATTCATGAATTATTGTATACAATGCTACAAAAAAACAAGTGTTTAATTTGGTAAATTGTGCATAATATATAAAAAAGCTATTGACATATCATATTATTCATTATATATTAAGGGCATAGTTAATGTTAGGTATAATACCCTTAAAAATAATTAATTGTAATTTGGAGGGACAAAATGAATAATAAAAAGATAGTGTTAGGTGTAATTGGTGCAGATGTTCATGCAGTCGGGAATAAAATATTAGCATATGCATTTGAAAACGCAGGATTCAAAGTAATTAACTTAGGTGTAATGGTTTCACAGGAAGAATATATCAAGGCAGCTATAGAGACTGGAGCTGATGCTATTTTAGTATCGTCATTATACGGACATGGAGAACTGGATTGTAGAGGACTGAGAGAGAAATGTAAAGAAGCAGGCATTGGCAATATTTTACTATACGTTGGTGGAAATTTAGTAGTTGGTAAGACACCATTTGAAGAAGTTAAGCAGAAATTTTTACATATGGGATTTAATAAAGTATATCCTCCAGGAACACTTCCAGATGTATCTATTAAAGATCTTAAAGAAGATTTAGGAGTGAATGATTAATGGAAGCAGTATTGCTTATTGATTTTGGCAGTACCTATACCAAAGTAACTGCAGTAGATCTTGAAAATAAAGCTATTATAGGAACTTCAAAATCATTTACAACAATTGAATCAGATATATGTGAAGGACTGAATAATGCTCTAGATAAACTAGAATCCAAGCATAAGAATTTATCTATAAAAGAAATGTTTGCTTGCAGTAGTGCTGCTGGAGGATTAAGGATGGTAGCAATAGGCTTAGTTCCAGATTTAACTGCTGAAGCGGCTAAAAGAGCTGCACTGAGTGCAGGCGCTAAAGTGATGAAAGTATTTTCTTATGAACTTAATGAGAGTGAAGCAGAAGAGATAGAGAATATTAGACCAGATATTATATTGTTAACAGGTGGGACAGACGGTGGTAATAAAGAAGTTATTTTACATAATGCTAAGATACTAGCTTCATTAAAGACAAAAGCACCTATTATTGTAGCTGGTAATAAATCAGTACAGGAAAAAGTTGCAGATATTTTAAGTGAGAAAGAGATTACTGTATGTGAAAATGTAATGCCGGAGCTTGATGTTCTAAACATTGAATCAGCTAGGCTTGCTATAAGAGAGGTTTTTCTGAGAAGGATAGTCTATGCCAAAGGACTTTCAAAAGTAAAGGATTTAATAGAAGGTATTATCATGCCAACACCTTCTGCAGTATTGGGAGCAGCTAAACTTCTAGCAGAAGGTACCAAAAAAGAAAAAGGAATAGGAGACTTGATAGTTGTTGACGTAGGTGGAGCTACCACAGATATCCATTCCATAGCAGAAGGGTTACCCAGCAAAGGAGGGGTACTTTTAAAAGGACTTCCAGAGCCATTTGTCAAAAGAACTGTTGAAGGTGATTTAGGAGTAAGGTACAGCGCAGATGCTCTAGTAGGTACTTGTGGTATTGACGAGTTATTGAATAAGGCTGAACTGTCAGAGAATCAAATAAACGAGTATCAACAATTTATTAAAGCTAACCCAGGATATATAACTGATAGTGATGAAATATTTGAGAAATTTGATTTTGGGCTGGCTTCATTAGCAGTAAAAAATGCTACTAAAAGACATGTTGGAACAATAGAAACACATTATACTCCTTTTGGAGCGACTTATGTACAGACAGGTAAGGACTTGACAACTGTGAGAAATATTATTGGAACTGGTGGTCCAATAATTAATTGTAAAAGGGCCAAGGAGGTTTTGAAAGAGTCACTTTTCGATCCTCTTGAACCAACAGTATTAAAACCTATGCGAGGTAAGATTTTTATAGATAGTAAGTATATATTTGCTGCTATGGGATTACTAGCAGTCAAGTATCCAGATATTGCACTAAGTATTATGAAAAATGAAATAAAACTAATTTTAGAGGTGGATTAATATGGAATTAAAAAATAAGAAGATAGATAGTAAACTTTTTAAAACTATACAGGATGAAGTACTTTTTCAATGGTCAACAGGTAATGAAGTAGATTTTGAAGAAGCGGTAAAATACCATGAAGCCATTCCAGAACATAAGATATTTTCCAGAAAACTTAGTGAAGCCAGTAAATTGGGTAATACATTGATACAGCCAAGAGCAGGGGTTGCATTAGTTGATAAGCACATAGAACTTCTTAATTATCTTGTAGATGAAGGAGAAGCTGATTTATTACCAACAACTATTGACAGCTACACAAGACACAATAGATATAATGAAGCTGAAAAAGGAATTAATGAAAGTAGAAAAGCAGGAAGGTCACTTCTAAACGGATTTCCTGCAGTTAATCATGGCATTTCTTTATGTAGAAAAGTAAATGAATCTGTAAATGTACCTGTTGAAGTTAGACATGGTACACCAGATGCAAGACTACTTGCTGAGATAACAATAGCAGGTGGGTTTACCTCCTATGAAGGTGGAGGAATCTCTTATAACATTCCATATTCGAAAAATATACCCCTAGATAAAACTATATATGATTGGCAGTATGTTGACCGCCTTATAGGTCTCTATGAAGAAGCAGGCATTAGTATTAATAGAGAACCTTTTGGTCCGCTTACTGGAACATTAGTACCCCCATGTATTTCCCATAGTGTTGCAATTATAGAAAGTTTACTTGCAGCAGAACAAGGAGTTAAGAATATTACTGTGGGCTATGGACAATGTGGTAACTTAATTCAAGATGTGGCAGCTATTAGTACTTTAAAGACACTTACAGAAGAATATCTACAAAAATTAGGCTATGAAGACGTTATAGTTACTACTGTGTTACATCAATGGATGGGTGGATTTCCTGAAGATGAATCAAAAGCATTTGGCGTTATTTCATGGGGAGCAGCTACAGCAGCATTAGCTGGAGCAACAAAAGTAATAGTAAAAACACCTCACGAAGCTATGGGTGTTCCAACTAAAGAAGCTAATGCAAGTGGTATAAAAGCTACTAAACAAGTTGTAACTATGTTAAGAGACCAAAAGATGGAACTTACTAAAGAACTAGAAGAAGAGAAAAACATAATTAAAGCTGAAACACGCTGTATCATAGACAAAACAATAGAACTTGGGGAAGGTGACATTGCTGTTGGAACTCTAAGAGCATTTGCGGCAGGTGTTATAGACATACCTTTTGCACCAAGTAGACAAAATGCAGGAAAAGTATTTCCAGCTAGAGATAATATGGGAGCAGTTAGATTCTTAGAATGTGCCAATATACCATTTACTAAAGAAATCAAAGATTATCATTATAGCAAAATGCTTGAAAGAGCAAAATACGAAAAAAGAGATATGAGTTTCCAAATGGTTATTGATGATATATATGCAATAGGTAAAGGAAGATTGGTGGGAAGACCAAGATAATAATAGTAGATACTGTAATTGTATTCTTAGAAGGGAATGGAAAAAATGAAAATTGTAGACGTTATTCTATCGGAAGGGAAAACAGGTTTTTTCTTTGATGACCAGAGAGCGATAAAAAAACATGCTGTACAAAATGGAGCTACATATAGTGGGGAACCAATTACCAAAGGATTTAGTTCTGTAAGGCAAGCTGGTGAGGCGATATCAGTTATGCTTTTATTAGAAGATGGACAAATAGCTTATGGGGATTGTGCAGCAGTTCAGTATTCTGGGGCAGGTGGAAGAGATCCACTATTTCTTGCAAAAGAATATATACCAATCATAGATAGGTATATTAAACCAGTATTAGTAGGTAGAGAATTAACTAGTTTTAAAGATTTAGCAGAAGAAATTGATAATTATGTATTGCCTTCAGGTGAAAGATTGCATACAGCTGTAAGATATGGGGTTACTCAAGCTATTTTAGATGCTGTAGCAAAGAGTAAAAAAATGATAATGGCAGAGGTGGTTGCAGATGAATATGATACTACTGTTTCTAAGGTAGAGATTCCTATATTTATGCAATCTGGAGATGATAGATATAATAACGTTGATAAGATGATATTGAAAGGTGCTGATATTCTACCTCATGGTCTTATTAATAATGTTAAGTTGAAATTAGGAGAAAAAGGCGAGTTGTTAAAAAAATATATCATGTGGATTCGTGATAGGGTTGTTGAAATAAGAGATAATAATGATTATCAGCCAGTTATCCATATAGATGTATATGGTACTATTGGACTTATCTTTAATAATGATTGTGACAGGATGGTTGAATACCTTAAGGAGCTTGAGAAAGCGGCTCATCCATTGACTTTGAGAATTGAAGGACCTATGGATATGGAAGAAAGAACAGCTCAGATGAAAGCTTTGAGTGAACTTTGTAGAAAATTGGATGATAATGGAGTTCATGTTGAGATAGTAGCTGATGAATGGTGTAATACATTTGATGATATTAAGTATTTTGCTGATAATGGAGCAGGACATATGATTCAGATTAAGACTCCAGATCTTGGGGGCATCAATAATACTATTGAAGCTGTTTTGTATTGTAAGGAAAAAGGAATAGGGGCTTATCAAGGTGGTACTTGTAATGAGACTGATAGGTCATCACAAGTTTGTGTGCATTTGGCTATGGCTACTGAACCAGTTCAGATTCTTGCGAAACCAGGAATGGGTGTGGATGAAGGATATATGATTGTTTTTAATGAGATGGAGAGGATATTGGCTATTAGGGAGATGAAGGAAAGAAATAACATGGTTTAGTTTTTATTATTGGTGTAAGTCGGTCAGGGTAGAAAAGTGTACTAATCACTTGCCTTACCCTGGGAAGCGGTCGGTCTGCGTGATTAGTACACTTTTCACCCTTCGGTGGATGAATTGACGGATAGATTGTGGATATATATAAAAATTTAAGATAAATTAAGTTGTTTGGATTGAGATTTGAGAAAGGATGGGATTTATAATGAGTAGAGAATTGAGAGTGTTGTCTCCAACGGCTATATTGGGTTATGGTTTTCCTATGGAATCATTTGAAGAAGGAATGAAGAGAAAACCTCATGTTATAGCGGTTGATGCTGGTTCTACTGATCCGGGGCCTTATTATCTTGGAGCGGGAATTTCTTTTACTGATGAATCGGCTGTTAAGAGAGATTTGGAGATTATGATAAAGGCTGCAAGAGAAAGTGGTATTCCTGTTATTGTTGGAACTGCTGGTGGTTCGGGTGGAGAGCCTCATTTACAGGAGGTTGTTGAGATAGTTAAGAGTATTGGTGAAGATAATGGTTTATCTTTTAAGATGGCTGTAATACATGCTGAGATTGAGAAGGAGTATGTTATTAATAAGCTGTTGGATGGGAAAGTAAAACCTTTGCATCCGGTTCCAGAGTTGACATTGGAAGAGTTGGAGAAGACAGAGCGTATTGTGGGACAAATGGGTCTTGAACCTATTATTAAGGCACTGGAAGAGGGGGCAGAAGTTATTATTGCTGGTAGAGCATATGATCCTACTGTTTTTGCTGCGTTAGCGGTCAAGGAAGGGTTTGATGCTGGATTAGCACTTCATATGGGTAAGATATTGGAGTGTGCTAGTATTGCGGCTACACCTGGTAGTGGAAGTGATTGTATGTTTGGTTACTTAGGAGAGGATAATTTCAGATTGGAACCTCTTAACCCTATTAGAAAATGTACTACTTTGTCTGTAGCGGCGCATACTTTGTATGAAAAGACTAATCCTTATATATTGCCAGGACCTGGTGGAATATTAGATTTACAGGATACGAAGTTTCATCAAGAAACAGATAATATTGTAAAAGTTACTGGTTCAAAATTTGTGCCTTCTAATGTTTATACTGTTAAATTGGAAGGAACTAAGAAGGTTGGTTATAGAACAGTTTCAATAGCAGGGACTAGAGATAGTATAATGATTTCTCAGATTGAATCAATTATACAAGAAGTTAGAGATAGAGTAAAAGATAATTTCAAGGATGCAGATTATAAATATCATTTGGATTTTAAAGTGTATGGTAGAGATGCGGTAATGGGTTCTCTTGAACCAAAGAAAGAAATTACTAGTCATGAGATTGGTATTGTCATAGAAGCGGTAGCGGATACTCAGAAGATTGCTAATACAATATGTAGTTTTGCTAGGTCTACAATGCTTCATTATGGTTATGATGGAAGAATATCAACAGCTGGAAATTTGGCATTTCCTTATTCGCCTTCTGACTTTAAAGCTGGAGAGGTGTATGAATTCAGTATCTATCATATAGTAGAGGTAGATGATCCATATGAATTATTTAAGATTGATTATTTTAATGTGCAGTAATTAAGTAAGGAGGGATTTGGTATCATGAAAACTAAGTTGAAAGATATAGCAGAAGTAATTAGAAGTAAAAATGCTGGTCCTTATGAATTAACTTTTGATATCATTTTTAAAGATTGGGAGATATTTGAAAAAGCTTGTGAGAAAAAAATTATCAATGAAAAAGTTATAGCTGATTTATATCATATATCTATGGAAGATGTTATTAATATAATAGAATTCAAACCAGCAAAAGCAATAAAAGCAACAATAGTCCGTCCTATGGCATCTGGGAGGTTAGGTGAGACAGATGTTTATGGTGCTCAGCAGCATGCGCCTTTGGTTGATTTAGAGGTGGACTTATAAATGATTCAGGCATCCAGTATACAATAATGGATGCCTTTGTTAATTTAGTTTTTTTAGCTTAAAGAATTTAAAGATTAAAATAACATTATAAAAGAAACTAGATACCATTAATAAGCTTATAGGCTAATATATTATTCTTCTCGTATGATTTTCCTTCAATTTTATTAAGTAGAACTTCAACTGCTTTAGTACCAATTTCAAAGAAAGGTTGTTTAATGCAGGTAATATTATCATCAATTATATCTAAAAAATAAGTTCCATCGAAACTAACGATATCTATATTTCGCTTGAATTTTTTTAGTGCCTTTAAAGCATAAACTGCTTGAAAATCTGAGTTAATAATTAAAGCATCAGTATCTGGATATTTAATTATATGATCTATAACTTGATTTCCAAAATCAAATTTCTTTGAATTAGATTTTTGAAAACTGTTAGGAGTATAATTTATATTAAATTCATCTAATGCTTTTATAATCCCTTTTTTTCTGTTTTTTGAGGAACTAGATTCTCCTTTAGCACTGAAATATGCTATATTTTTTTTGCCAAGACGTATTAGATATTTTGTTATTTCATATGCCGCTTGTTCATTATTAATTGTTATTATAGGCATATCTACGTCATCAAAATACTCTGAACACATTACAACATTATAGGATTGATTTAATTCAATAAAAAGTTCTTTTTTTATTGATGATGAAACAAAAATAGCTCCTTCAACCTGTCTGCCTTTCAGTAAATCTGTATATGTAGATATAGTAGCAAGATTTCCTTCACGAACAGTTATAATAGTTTTATAACCTTTAAGATTAAGAGTTTGGACGATACCATCAATCATTACATTAAAAACAGGATTAATAATGTCTGGAATAACTACTAGAATCATGTTTGTTTTTCTTCCACGCATATTTTGGGCTATAAATTGTGGGTAATAATTAGTTTCGTTTATAACGCTTAAAACTTTATTTCTTGTTTCTAATTTAACTTTTGGGTTATTATTTATTACTCTTGATACAGTAGCTACAGATACTCCAGAACGTTGAGCAATTTCTTTTATATTCATTTTATATCACTCCAAAAAATTTGTTTAATTTTAAAATATATTATATTATTTAATAAATTCTAATGGGTAATGAGTTAGCCTAATTCGTTAATACATATAAATATCTTGACTATGAATTAAGACTATGATACAATTAAACATGCAAAATACATTGCGATATTCTATAGCTTACCATGTAATTAATTACATGTCAATTATTTGTTGTAATTTACCCTAAATTAAGTAGTATTAAAAATTAAAAGGACAGAAACACTATAATTATTTTTTTGAAACAAAATGTAATTAATTACATTAGTATTGCTTTCTATATTTTACCTGATATTATATTACATATTATGGTGATATAAGGGATAATTAGGCTGGTATATATTTGGTTGTTACAAATGTAATTAATTACATTTGTAACAATTAGATTAGATATATTATATGTATATAGTTCTAGGATTTGGATAAATTAGAAAAGACAATAATCTAAAATAATAAGTAAGATTAAGTTACACATTAAAAAGGGTAAGCATTAGGATATCATTTACAAAGTTAAGGAAGGGCTATTTTTAATTTGTACAAAATTACATAATGTAAAAGGAGTGTTTTTAATGAAAAAAGTATTAAGCTTATTATTTGTTGGCATATTATTTATTGGTGTTGGATGTAGTAGTAATCAGAATAATACTAAATTACCTCAAAAAGAGTCAAAAAAAGAAAGTAATGTTATTTATGATGGAACATATGGTCCGATTGTTAAAGATAAAATTACATTGTCAGTATTCTTTAATGATAATGCCAACACACCGTCTGATGATAAAGAAATATGGCAACAGTTAGAAAAAGATTTGAATGTTGATATTGAACATACTGCAAATCCTAATGCAAAATCTGTTGATGATTATAATTTGCATGCAATTGATGGATTTCCATCGGATATCGTAGGTGGAAGCAAAATATATGCAGATGCACAAAGATATGCTGAACAAGGAGCTTTTTATCCATTACATGAATTAGAACATGTTATGCCTAACTTTCACCAATATTTAAATAAACCAGAAAATTCTGAAATAAAAGCTGCAATTATGGGGATCGATGGTGAATATTATATTATTCCTAATTTAAATCCACCAGCAACATATATAATTGCTGGTACGGCAATGTTTATTCGTCAAGATTGGCTTGATAAATTAGGGTTAGAAGTACCGCAAACTACTGAGGAATTAGAGCAGGTTCTTATAGCCTTTAGAGATGGAGATGCAAATGGTAACGGCTTAAAAGATGAAGTTCCATTAGTAGGAAATTTAAATAAAACCTATGCATCGTTACCAACATTATTTGGGGCTAGAACTAGAGATAAAGAACCAACTAATGGGAAGATGATAGCTGAAGGAACTAGTGTAAAGCATGCATGGTTTACAGAAGACATGAAAAATGCGATTATTGAACTTTCTCGTTGGTATGATGAAGGATTAATTGATCCAGAATTTATTACTTTTGAAGGAGATCCTTTAGCATATTATTTTCCTAACGATTTAGCTGGTGTAACATACGAACCATTATATTGGGGAGGGCGTTTAAACTATCGTGATGATGCACCAGAAGGATTTAATTTAGTTGGAATGCTACCACCAGTAAATCAAGTAACAAATGAAAGAATGTATAATGATGAACGTTATCGTTTAAAAGATCATGGATGGGCAATTTCCAGTAGTAGTAAGAATCCAGAAGCCGCAGCTGCATTTCTAGATACTTTCTTTACAGAAGAAGGTCATGATCTAATTGGTTTTGGTATAAAGGGTATACATTATGATGATATTGAAACTAAACAATTGTTTGGAATGGATTTTAGAGTTCCACATTATATTGGTGAAATAGGTACTGAAATCTATGAGGAAGGAAAAACTCGTTTAACAGCAGTTAAAGAACGAGGAGGTAGATTGCCATTAGGGTTAGAAAATGATTATGAATTAGGATATGGTAATTTAGATGAAGAATTACCAGCATCATATAATACATTTGTTTTATATGATGAAGCAAAGAAAAGTGGAGAACTTAAATCGGGGGAATATTTACCATTATTAAATGGATTTATGACATCTGAGGAAAGAGATGAAGTTGCAAAGTTAAAATCTTCTATTGATTCATATGCAGAAGAAAATTATCATATCTTCTTAACAATACCATATAAAAAAATTGATGATAAAACTTGGAATGCTTATATAGAAGATGCAAAAAAATTAGGATTAGATAAATTAGAAAAGATTTATACTACAGCTTATGCAAGATATTTAGAAGCAAACAAGTAAATCTGTACTCTACCAAGAGATATCCTATATAGTTAAACTATTAGGATATCTCAATTATGTAAGAATAAGAAGGAAAAATTACTCTAGAACAGATTGTGTTAGGAGGTTCTAAATTGAAAAAAACAAAATTATCAGTGGCAGAGTATATGAAAGACATAAAGAAAAATAAATTATTATATATAATGATTATTCCGGTTTTGATTTGGTATGGGTTGTTTTATTTTAAACCTCTATATGGTCTAACAATTGCATTTAAAGATTTTAGCCCTTTTATGGGAATTACAGATAGCCCTTGGGTCGGTTTGGACAACTTTAGAGAATTGCTATTTGGAAAAGGTTCGATATATTTTTGGAGAGCATTAAAAAATACTATCATAATTAATTTTTATGGAATTGTATGGTTCTTTCCAATTCCAATTATATTAGCATTATTTTTCTTTGAAATGACTAATAAGGTTCGAAGAAATTTTTATCAAGTTATTCTATACCTACCACATTTTATATCTGTAGTAGTTATAACAAGTATAATTATAAAGCTGTTATCACCATCAAGTGGTATTGTCAATCAAATATTAGTTAGTTTGGGTATTATTGATAAACCAATACATTTTTTGATTGAACCAATATATTATAGAACAATATACATTTTATCTGCCATATGGCAAAATTCAGGATATTCATCAATAATATATTTTGCCAGTTTAATGGCAATATCACCTCAATTATATGAAGCTGCTGAACTGGCTGGTGCAACATGGTTCCAAAAAGTACGTTATATTAGTCTGCCAGGAATTAAAGGAACAATAATGATAATGTTTATTCTAAAAATTGGTAGCTTATTAACTTTAGGTTATGAAAAAACATTGTTATTGTATACACCACAAACATATGAAGTGGCAGATATATTAAGTACGTATATCTATAGACATGGTATTCAAGGTGCTGGTGATATATCTATGGTGACGGCTGCTGAATTATTTCAAGCCTTGATTGCGTTAACTACAACTTTTATTGCTAATAAAATTGTGAAAAAGTATTCAGAAGTATCATTATGGTAGAGAGGAGATATAAGCAAATGAAAGTGAAACGTAAATTTAAAAAAAGAACTCAAACTTCTATTATAATTAATGCTTTTTTTATATTGACCACAATAATTACATTATATCCTTTAATATATGTTTTATCAGTATCATTAAGTTCTGGATTAGCATTTAGTCGTGGAGAAGTTGTACTTTTCCCTATTGATATCACATTTGAATCATATAGATATGTACTTAAAGATATGAGTTTTTGGGGATCTTACTCAAATACTTTTATATATGTTATTTTTGGAACTATATTTAATATGGTAATAACAGTACTGGCAGCTTTTCCGTTATCCAGAAGAGATTTTAAACTTCGTAATTCATTAAATAAGTTTTTAGTGTTGACTATGTGGCTTGGTGTTGGTATGATCCCTCAATATCTTAATTATAAAAGTTTGGGAATGACTAATTCAAGAATTGCGATTATTTTAGGCTTTGGATTATCTGCTTTTAATATTATTTTACTTAGAAATTATTTTGAAAACAATATTCCTAAAGACCTTGAAGAAGCTGCAGAAATTGATGGGGCTAATCTTTTTCAAGTGTTAAATAATGTATATTTGCCGTTATCAAAATCTATTGTTGCAACATTAACAACTTTTTATGGAGTTATGAGATGGAACTCTTGGTTCTGGGAATCACTTTTATTAAAAGATGTTAATAAAATACCACTTCAAGTTTATATACGTAAACAGTTAACGACATTAAATGAAATAATGAATTCTATGGATCAAGAGGCGATTATTGGTAATGGGTTAATAAGTTATGAAACAGTATTTTATGCTCTCTTAGTATGTTCGCTTATCCCAATTGTAATTGGACTTCCATATTTAGCGAAGTATTTTAGTAAAGGTGTACTCTCAGGTAGTGTAAAAAGTTAATTTGAAATAAAAAAAAGAAAGAGGAATGATAGTATGAATAAAATAGCTGTTAGCAATACATTTAATGGATATACAAATAGTGTTGAAGGACGAGAAGAACAATTAAGAAAAATATCTGATGCAAAGATTGGATATATTCATTGGCAATATGATGGAACGGGATATTATATATATTCTCAATATGAAATGAAAATGATAAAAGAGTGGTTAGATACATATGGACTTAAAGCATATTCTGTTCATGCATCAGAAGGCGGTAAAAACTCAAGTTTCCCATTTAAAGATCGTGAAGAAAGATTTAAAGTTAGAAATTATTGGGATAATCTAAAAGATTTTACTTCTGAAAATGAGTATGTTAGAAAAGCAGGAGTTGATTTGATTAGAAACAGAATTGATTTAGCTCATGCTATTGGTACAGATAGTATTGTTCTTCATTTATTAGTACCGTATGGAGAAATTGAAATGAAAAAAGGTTATAAGGATGTATTTTATAATCAAGTAATTAAATCATTCAAAGAGCTAGAGCCCTATTGTAGGGAGAAAGGTGTGAAAATTGCACTTGAAAATTTATTTACAGAACCTTACCAATATGAAATTGAAAAATTTGAATTGATATTTAATGAATTTGATAAGGATTTTATGGGATTTTGTTTTGATTCCGGTCATGGGATATTATTGAATCCTGATAATGAAATGGATTTTTTAGAAAGATATAAAGAAAGACTCTTAGTTTTGCACTTGCACGAAAATGATGGTAGAGATGATTCGCATACCATACCTTTTCAAGTCAATAATAATTTTAATTGGCAAAGGTTTGCAGAGATTATGGCAGAAATTAACTATGATGATCCATTGTTATTTGAAACTAACATGAATAGAGCAGGAACTACTTCCTGTGAAACAAGATTTTTTGAAGTTATTCATAATGCAGGAAATAAGTTATGGGAAATGATTGAAAAAGAAAAGAAAATGTTAATGAAAAAATAAGAATAATCTATAGACTATAGCCATTAGACTAGTTAAATTTGTCTTATAAATAATTTGATAAATATGTTATAATATAAAAGTTCCTATATGAAATAGGAACTTTTATTTAGGTATTTAATTAAGGAGGACTGCAAATGAATATTAATTATAATTTAGTAGGATTGGGATTTATTGGTAAGATACATTTGGTCGCTATGAATAATTTTAACTTATTAGGTTTACCTATAGAGAGTTCTATTATAAAGAATCAATTAGTTACAAGAAATCCCGATGTAAGATTAAAAATAGCCAAATCATTTGGTTTTGAAAAAACTGTTGATTCACAATCAATATGTTTAGATAGTAATGATATAGGGTTACTTGATATATGTAGTCCTAATATTTATCATAAAGATTTGATATTAAAAGCGTTGGAAGCAGGAGCTAATATATACTGTGAAAAACCTCTTTCTATGAATGATTCTGAGACTAAGGAAATATTAGATAAATATAGCAAAAGTAAATCAAAGATTCAATTATGTTATACATTGAGATATATTCCAGCTTTTGCAAAAGCAAGAGCAGCTATTGAAAACAATGTAATTGGCGAGATTACTAGTTTTCGTATAGAATATTATCATTCCTCATATCTTAACCCTGATAAACTTTATGCCTGGAGATTGAACAAAGAAATCAGTGGAGGAGGAGCACTGTATGATCTAGGTAGTCATGCTTTTGACATATTACAATTTTTAGTTGAGCCAGTTAAGGAGGTTATGTGTTTTACTGATACTTTTGTAAAAACAAGAAAAGATAGTCGAGGCAATGAAAAAGCAGTCACAGTTGATGATTGGGCACTAACCCATGTACATACTAGTAGTAACATAAAGGGAACTGTTGAAGTATCTAGAATAGCAGTAGGTGATGATGGAATTAGAGTAAGAATTTATGGAACCAAAGGTTCATTGTTTGTTGATGTCTATGATAATCCTCTAGATGCTAAATATTATAATTTCCTAGGAAATATAATACATCTTGATGAAGATTATTATAAAGATGATAGTTATTATAAGCATATGATTAAATTTTATCCAGCTGCTAAGATGTCTCAAGGTTTTTTTATGGATTCACACATAGCTTCATTAGCTTCATTTATATATCAAATTGAAAATGATATTGTTGTTGATAAAGCACCTTCAATTAATCAATGTAAAAATATTGAAGGTATTTTAGATGCGTGCCAAAAATCAGTTGAAACTAAATCTTTTGAGAAAATTAGCATTTAGAGTAGATTTATATAGTATTATGTAAAAATATATGTGAATAAATACCTATATCTATACATACTTATTACTAATTAACAACAATCAACTTATTTGTTATAATATGAAGGCTGTGTTTATATATAGCATTGTATAAATTAAATTAAATAATATTAACGGAGGGTAACTATGAGTATTATCTTAGGTCTATTATCATTAATAGTTAGTATCGCTTTACCAGTAATCATAATGGTATTTACAGATTTTCAAATTATTCATTTTTCATTGTTCTTTATTGTGCCAGTAGGAGCTATTGGAGTAGGTTATGTATGTGGCTTCGGATTTTTCAAAGGATTATTCTTATCCCAGAAGAAGATAAAAGGTGCACATTTTTTCATTGGTGTGTTAATGGCAATTATTTGTCTGGTATCAATTAAATATGCTACATATTATTTGACTTGTTTTGATGAACAAACTCAGGATATTGTTTATACTTTAGATGGGGACCATATTAGTAATTATGAGATAGATGGATATGGTACAATGACTTTTTTCAATTATAATAAATATCTAATCGAGAATACGCCAATTACTTTTAGTCGTCGTTCACGTACTTTGGCAGAAGTATCTAACCCAACTTTTGGATGGATAATAGCTATAATTGATTATCTTGGTATTATAGCAGGTTGTTTATTATCTGGTTCAGGTATAAAAGGTAAAAGTGAATATTGTGATACTTGTAATAAGTATAAAAAGAGTAAAAAGATATTCAATATACCAAAAGCTAATGGAAAAGCTTTCTTTGATGAACTAGAAACATTAGTGAAAGATATGAATATGGATGTATTCCTAGAAGAAATTATACAGAAACATGTTAACAAAGGTGAAAAATCAGATGAATACTATGAATGTCATTTAGTTTATTGTGAAAGCTGTAGAACTGCATCTTTCAAATTCAAATTGTTTGAAAGGACTTCTAAAAATAAAATAGAGGAAAACAGTAGTTTCAATTACAATATCAAAGTTAATTATGATTTGGTAAGAAGTTACATTAATCAAAATGCAGCATAATAATTGAATAGATTTTCTATGATATATAGGGTCACAAGAGTAGAATTAACATTAAAATCTTAATTGATTTTGCTCATCTTATTATCTATAATTAAAAATAACGGTATCATTAGTGCTTTTGTTATGATACTATGTTGTTAAGAATAAATATGAGGTGAAAGCGATGAAAAGTTTTAATATAGATACTGTATGTGTACCCTATATTTATTATATAGAGTATAATGGTAATGCTAAATCATCTGTTGGTGGTTATGTGAAGGAAGTGATATCATGGCTATAACATTATTGCAGGAAGCGTTGATGTATTCAGTTTATTTTGCGCCTAGGGGTAGAAAAAGATTATTAAATCTAGGTCATCAGATATCTCAGAGATATTTAAGTCCACTAGATAACCTTGTAGGTGTCATTGGTGATGCAGGAGCAGGAAAATCTGTTTTTATTAAAGGTATGTTTCCAGGACTAGAACTTACCAATGATGATGATGGAGTTAATGTAAGACCTCTACCATTATTAGATGGTGCAGATACAGGCTTTTTTAGTAGCCATACGTATCATATTGATGTTAGATTCGAATCAGCATTTACACAAATATATATGTTAGCTGATGCCGTAAGAGAAGCAGTAAATAATGGAAAAAGAGTCATCGTTGAACATTTTGAATTACTATATCCATATCTTAATATTAATGCAGATATAATAATTGGTATAGGAGAAGAAGTTATTGTGACACGACCTAGTATATTTGGTCCATGTCCAGGTGATATTGCAAATATTGTTCACAAATCAATAAAATTCAGAAGAATGGCTCATACAGCAGAAGATTTAACTGGTTTTGTTTTAGAAAAACAATTTGGATTTGAACATTGTGAGGGACATAATGACGTAAAACATGGTTTTGTTCTAGAATTTGATACTAAACCTAATATAGACATTGATGTTCTAGAGGAAAAGACCAAGGAACTTATTGAAAAGAATGTTGATGTGTGTTATGTTGATGATAATCATATAGCTATAGATAATATTAACTTCCCATGTACTGGACCAAGAATACATCTAAGAAATTCTTCTGAAATAGAACATTTTCAACTGGTCAATGAATTAAAATATAATCCGCTGACTAATAGCTATGCATTAATAGGCATTATAGGTTTTGAAGATAAAATTAATATTAATGAATTAAATAGCTTGAAGTATCATCTATAAGATATATCTAAAATTAATGCTTGAAATGGAATAATTTTCATGATATTATAAATAAGTAAATAAATAGAATTAGTGAAAAGGAGGTCATGTAAATGTTAAAAACTAATATAAATACTGGGAAAAACAAACAATATAATATAATTGAACAACATGACCTGCAGTTGAAGGATACTGTCTATTTATAATAATAAGTTATATTTAGCTGTAGG
This sequence comes from Vallitalea maricola, assembly GCF_036985595.1. Taxonomy (NCBI): domain Bacteria; kingdom Bacillati; phylum Bacillota; class Clostridia; order Lachnospirales; family Vallitaleaceae; genus Vallitalea; species Vallitalea maricola. The sequence goes on from NZ_BTPU01000005.1 coordinate 78,766, forward strand.
TACAGACCTGCAGTTTTTATATATTAATTGATATTAGTAAGATTACTGTAGTTTACACTACAGTTTTTTTATTATACAAAGCTGTAGATAATACGGCTTATTTTTTTATTCATTTTTAAGAATTAGAAGGGGGCAAAGCAATGAATGGAATCAAAATAGTAATGTATGACCACACATATGCAGAATCTTTAGCTGATATGTGGAACCAAAGCGGACAGAACTGGGGAGGAGAACAGGTATCAAGAACCGCAGAAGATGTTATCAATGAAAATGAAAAAATGGGTAATATCTGTGCATTTCTAGCTCTTGACGGAGATGAAGTTGTGGGTTATTGCAGCTTCTCTGAGTATAAGCAAGATGAAGGAGCTTCTTATATACCCTTGTTGAATGTTAGAACTGACCATATTGGTAAAAAAATAGGTAAAACCCTTGTGAAAGAATGTGTTAAGAAGGCTATGGAGTCCAAGTGGCCAAGACTTGATCTATATACTTGGCAAGGTAATGATAAAGCTGTACCAGTTTATAAAAAATGTGGATTCTTCTGGGAAAGAAGAGATGGCAGTACACATCTTATGAATTTTATGCCGTATGTTATGCGTACTGAAGCTGTAAAACAATACTTCGATACTTTTGATTGGTATGATGATAGTGTAAGGGAGATTAAGATTGAAAGTGATGGCAGAAGTTGTATATTGACATAATAAATGATAAAAAAGAAAAATACGAAAAAACACGGTATAACATGATAAAAACCCGAAATAACAACGGTTAAAAGAATTTATATAAACCAAACTAATTTCTATAAAATGAGCCAAAATATAAAAAATGGTTCTTTTTTATTGTACTGTAAAATGTAATACGTATTATCTTTAATAATTTTTAACAATCTTTAAACCATTGAGAATAGGCATTTAACAGTTTTAAAAAGTTAAAAGTTTGGAAACAAAAATAGAAAAAATATAATTGATATTGGGGAAGTATTATTGGCGAATTGGCGAAGTACTTCCTCAATATCATTAAATACTGTATTTACAAGGAATATAAAAGTTTTGTATATTAAATATATTTGTTATTGACAAGATAAATGAACAAAATTATTAATGTTTAATTGTGTAAAAATACACTATATAAGTATAAAAATCAAGCTAATTCTTTAGTAGCTACTTCTTCGTCTTTTGAAAGGAATAATTTTTGTTTTTTGAATTGCGTATCTGCAACAGAAGTTTCTACTTCTAATTTACCTAATAATTTACCTTTCTTAATATCTGGTAATTTTCTATAATTTAAAATTAATTCTACTTCATCATCTGAAACATCACCAAGTAATTTTATAAAGTGAGGGGGAAGGTCAATAGAATTTGATTGTTTAGTATGTACTTTTTCTTCTCCTGTCAAAAGCCAGTCTGTTGATACATTAAAAAAATTAGCTATTGCAAGTAGAATTATAGAAGTTGGATTTGTTTGATTTTTTTCAATTCTACTAACTGTACTTTTGTTGCCATTAAATGCTTTGGCAAGTTCATCTTGATTTAAGTTATTTAACTCTCTTAAATATTTAATTCTTTCTCCTAGTGATTGCATCTAATCAACTCCTTTTTGAATTTAATTGCAAAATATCAACTTTATAATTGACAAATTGCATATATGCAATTATAATAATATATATAGAAAAGTTTCACATAAATTGTAACACAACATGTCAAATACAAGTAATTTATAAATCGTAAATATACAATTCTATTATACTTCATATCTAAAAAATATACCATATCTAAAAGTTATATCTAAATAATATGTTGGTTATCAACTTGGTGGAATGTTAAAAAGTATTGAAAGTGAGGAATTTCAATGGCAAAAACAAGAAGAATGACAACAGAGTTTGGTAAGCAAGTTAAACAAGCGTTAATTCAAAAAAATTTAACACAACATGATTTAGCTTTAATAGTTGGAATAAGTGATAGTTATTTATGTGATATTTTAAAAGGTCTTAAAAGACCACAAAAACATGTTAATCAAATATGCAGTATTTTAGAGATTGAAGAAAAAAAGATTGCTAGTTAGAGGAATGTAAGGGATAACAAGGGGGTGGAAAAGTGGAAGTATTACTTACAGTAAAAGAAGTTGCGGAATTAAAGAATTGTAGCGAAAGATGGATTAGAAATCAAATTACTAACGGAAATATAAATGACGTTTTGATAGAAGAATCAAGTCGTGGTGGTAAGAACGGAAAACAGTATCGTATACCACTAATTTCATTGGAACCTAAATACCAAAGAAAATATTATAGATTACAAAGGCAAAAGGAAGTTGTTGACATTGAAATTAATAATATTGACAATGAAAAAAGCTTTGATAAATACACTAGGCAAGAAAGAGAACAAATTATCTACTGGAAAAAGTTACTGGAAGATTGGGATACATTTAGAAATACAGGCGGTAAAAAAACAGAGTTGGATCAACAATTTATTGCAGTATGGAATAACAGTCATAAAGAACATAATATATCAATTTCTACTTTAAAACGTAGATGGAAGAATTGGAAAACATATGGTGATACTGCTTTAATTGAGAATAGAGGAAAAAAGAATAGAGGAAAGACAACTATTAATCCTACAGCATGGGCAATATTTGAACAATATTATTTGAGCGAAGCAAGAAGCGATATTTCACATTGCTATAGATTAGTTAAAGAATGGGCAATACTTGAAAGACCTGAATTACTTCCACTAGCAAGTTATAGAACATATCACAGAGAAGCCCAAAAGATACCATATGCAATTATACAGTATTTTAGATATGGTAAGAAAGCTTGTGAAGATAAAGCGTTGCCTTATATAAAAAGGTTATATAAAAACTTGCATAGTAATCAAATATGGGTTGCAGATAACCATACATTTGATGTTATTACTAGATTTGATGATGGTAAAGAGAAAACTCATAGGTTATATGTTACAGCCTATCAGGATATAAGGTCAAGAAAAATGGTTGGTTGTTATGTAACCAATACACCTAATTCAGATGCAAACCTGTATTGTTTAAAGAAAGCCATTGAAAGATATGGTATACCAGAAGAAATATATACAGATAATGGTCGTGAATTCTTGGTTCATGATATAGGTGGTAGGGGTAGAAGAAAAACTAAAGATGATGGAGAACATCAAGTTCCAACAATACTTGAAAGATTAGGTATTAAATTTACAAATGCCATAGTAAGAAATGGACGTGCAAAAATAGTTGAACGTGCGTTTAAACAGTTTAAAAACGAGTTTTGTAAGTTAATAGATACATATACAGGGGGGCATATTTTAGAACGACCAGAGAGCCTAAAAGATAAAGTAAAAGTACTTAATAGTATCATTATGGATGATGAATTTACAAAGAACTTTTATACATATGTAGAAGGTTGGTATAACGAACAGGAGCAATATGGTGAAGGTATGGAAGGGAAAAGTCCTAACCAGGTATATGAAGAACAATTAATCATAAAAAGAACTGCTAAAAAAGAAGATTTAAACTTAATGCTTATGAGAAGTACCAGAATGCAGACAGTTAATAGAATGGGTGTCAAGCTTAAATTGTATGGTCAGGATTTATATTACTGGAATAAACAATTAATTGTTACACATCAAAAAGATAAAGTATATCTAAGATATGATCCTGAAAATGTTGGAACAGTTCGTGTCTATGATGAAAATGATAAATTTCTATGCATAGCAGAAAACAAAGAAGCCCTTGAATATGGAGCAAGTAAAGAAGATATTAAAAAGGCTGCTAGTGAGATTAAAAGAGTGGAAAAAACAGTTAAAAATTATTTGAAAGATAATTCAATCAATGTTTATAAAGCTCCTGACAAATTAGATATAATGCTTAAACGTGCCAATATGAACATTGAGAATCAAAAAGAGCCGAAAGCAAAGGTTTTAGAAATGGTTAGAGTTGATGAAACAGAATATAATCCTAAACTAATGGATAAAGCTGTAGGACAGGACGTTAATATTGATTTGGATAGAATGATTAGTAATCTAAAGAAATCAAGAAAAAACAATAATAAATATTATTAAAGAAGGGAAGTAATTATATGTCAAAAGAACAAATTCAACAATCTATCAATATGGTGAATGAATACTTAAAAGAAAATCAAATGAGCAAATCAGCATTTGCTAAGGCGATAAATGTATCGCCTGCAACACTTTCTTTATTTTTGAATGATGGGTATAAAGCACCTCATACAGTAATACCTAAGATTGAAGCTTATTTAAAGGTTCAGGAGCAAAAGCAAATAGCACCACAAAGACCTGATTTCCAACCTACTCATGTGTCTAAAACTGTTATGGATGTTATTACATATTGTCATATTCAAGGGGTAATGGGTACTGCCTATGGTGATGCAGGTATTGGAAAGACAGAAGGAGCTAGAGAGTATTGCAGACAAAATACAGATGCAATTATGATAACAATTAGTCCTGTATTTGCTAATACTAAAGGTGTAAATGAATTACTTTGTGAAGAACTTAGAATTACAGATAAACGAACAAATATGGCTGCTTACATGTCCATAGTAAGGAAACTTAGAAATTCTAATAGAGTAGTTATTATTGATGAAGCACAGCATTTGACTATTAAGACATTAGAACATCTTCGTTCTATGATAGTAGATGATTCATGTTGTGGATTAGTATTGATAGGTAATGAAATGATTTATAACAGAATGACAGGAAAACAAGAAGCACAACTAGCACAGTTATTCAGTCGAATAGCAATAAGGAAAAATGTACTTACAACTAGTGTTCAATTTGAAGATATGGTTAAACTATTTCCAACGCTTGGAGAAGAAGAACAAAAGTTTTTATATCGTATTTCACATTCTAGTAAATGGGGAGTACGTGGAGCAGTTAATCTATATCTTAATGCTGCAGGTAATGGAGACTTAACTATTGAAGGACTTGTGAGTATGGCGAAATTCATGGGAATTGGATTTAATTAGACATAAAAAAAAGGCTTATAAAAGCCTAAAATATAATAACAACGAATTTAATTTTAACACGTTTTTAACAGCTTGTAAATAGCTTTTTAAAACGTGTTAAAGTGGAATAAAAAAGGAAGTGAAGTAATGGCTGCTAAAAGAAAATACAAAAGAATGACTATAAAAGAAAAGGAAGCAAATAAACGATTTCGTGCAGAAATGAGGGCAAAAGGAGTACTACCACCAGTAAAGCCAAGACTTAATAGAAGAAAATTTGCAAATGAAGTGAATAAGGAATTTGAAGATTTTTCTGTTTATGAGAATGCACTTTATATAACAGAAGCTATTGTATTCATGACGCCAAGTAATACAGGTATTAAAAAAGATATAGACTTACAAGAAATAGGTGTTTTAAAGATGATGAAAATAGCTATGGAAATAAAGAAATATAAGGAAAATCTAATAAAACAAGGTGAAACAAAATATAATCCAATGGATTTGTTTGAAGAAGTAGTTAATCCAATTTGTGATTTGTAAGGGGGAAGAGCTTGTGAGATATAAAAAAAGAAAAAATAAGGATAAAGAAATTCTTAATATAATGCTTGATGCAATATTGCATAATTTGAATCTGCTACAAATAGAACTTTATAATCAATGCGATTGTGAAGGTGAAACAGATTCTCCATATTGTAAGGAATGTGCTAGTTATGAAGATTGTAATAAGAATACAGTAATAAGAAAAAAACTTGAATCGCTAAAGGAAAGTATTTGAGTAAATGGATTACCTTAGTACAAATAATAGATTGATTTTAGGATGTGTATATTAATGAGTTTACTAGAAAAAGTTAAATCTATTCCAGTTGGTTCTAAAATTACTATAATAGCAAAAGGTCATTTTGGTAATGAGGTAACTGAAAAAGCAACTTATATGGGTAATCTAAGACAACATGGCTATATAACACCATGTAATGCATGGGCAGCTTATAAAGGTGAAGGGGATACGCCTTGTTACAAAATAGATTATAGACCATATAAAAAGCATACAGTATATACAAGTGCTATTGATTGGACAATCAAAGATATAAAAGTAGGTTGGTAAAAAAATATAAATGGAGTGATACATATGATAGAGAATAGGTTCTGTTACAAAGTATTAAAAGAAGCAGGATTAGCTTATGATTCTGTTACAGGTGAAAAGGAATGTGCTTACATTGAAATTAAGCTAACAACTAAATACAGAAAATTAATTGGTGACAAGTACGACGAACTACATGATAAAGCTAAGAAAGGAATAGCCAACAAACTAAATATTGACGTTTCCATGTTAATACCAATAAGTGAACAAGAGTATGATGAAAATGCTGAAGGATAAATTAATATGATTAAAAATAGGAAAGGGTTGATATTATGTTAGCTTATTACGACAAAGTGGATAAAGAACCAAAATGTTTATTAAGAAATGGTGAAAGAGCAGATATATTATATTTTCTCTTGGAGCTTCAAAAAAGTAAAAACAATTTAAATGATACTGATAAAAAAATATTAGATGAAACAATTACAGAGATAAAAAAGACTTATAAAAAAGTCGGATAGGAGATACGATACTATGAATATTAAAAAAGGAACTAGAACAGTAAAAGGAAAACCAGTATTTCAATACAATAAACCTCTTAATGCTTTTACAGATGCAGAACTAACAAAAGAACTTGCTAAGAGACATAATGTAACATGCTACAGGACTCATAATACATACAGTGTTAAAGCTAATGGTAAAAGGACAACAGGAAATGGTAAAGCAGTTATTTTGGTTGTTAGATAGGAAAGGGTGATTTAATGGAAGTTAAATATATATGTATGCCATTAGCAAGTAATGTTCCACAACCTGGTAGTAAAGATTGGATACTCACAAAATGCCCTTCATGTGGTGAGAAATGTTGGGAGATTCCATTGGGTAGACAAATTAAAGAACAACAGAAAGATAGTAATGATTGTTACTATATGTTTGTTTGTACTAAATGTGCACTTAAGAATATACAACAAATGCAAAAAGTATTAAAAGATAAATGTAAAGAAAAAGATTGCAAGAAATGTATTTTAGAAAGCTATACAGATTATAAGGATATAGAAAAAGTGATTCAGGATGGACAAAGATTAAAAGTAGTTGGATTCCTTTCAGATATTCCTGATTATGAAATAAGAGTTATCTATAAAGATAAAAGAATCCTATGCATAAATGAAAAAGCTTGTGATTACTTATGCAATGTTATATGTGACCAAATTATTGAATTGATAAATGATGATAAGAAAGGGTGATTAGATGTTGACACAAGGAACATTCAGAACAGTATCAAAAAGTGGAGCAATAACGATTCCTGCTAAATTAAGAAGGGAATACGGTATACAATCAGGTGATGGCTACGAATTATTTGTTGAAGGTAAAAACATTATATTAAAGCCTTATCTACCACGCTGTATCTTTTGTGGAAAGCAGGAAAATGTTAAGAATTACAAAGGTAAATATGTTTGTCAAAATTGCCATGATGCTATCAGTGAAGCATTAGGCAAAGAACCAATAGCAGAACAACAAAGGAGTGTAGAGAAATGAATCAGGATTATAATACCATGCGTATTGACAAATTAGTAGATGAATTTACTAAACAGCACAAGGCACAATCAGAAGCAAAAAAAGAAATGGAGACTATCAAGGCAGAATTACAGAAACGAGGACTACAACAACTTGAAGATAAAAATCTTAAAACTATCCAGTTCTGGGGAAACAATAATAATTATGCTCTTGTTCAAAAAACAGAAGATGTGGAAATGCAGGACTATATCACCCTTTCAGGATTACTTAAAAATGTGACATCAAACTGTATAACCAAAACACAGGAAATTGATTATAAATTTGACAAGAAATTCAAGGAAGGTATAACAGCAGTATTCACCAAAAATTACGAAACTAGAGACTTAGAAGATATACTGAAAGAAATGAAAATGAACAACACACAGATAGAACTTGCCAAGAAGAAATTAAAAGGTACTTGGATAAAAGACAAAGAGTTTCTTGAAAGTGTTGGAGTGGATGAAGAAGTTAAGAATGATATTGAAGTATATTTATACTTTATACATCAATCAATGAATTATAGGAAGCTTGTAGAAATTCTTACAGCTGCAGGATATGACAAAGAAGAAATACCACTTCTTATAACTAAGCTTAAAAAGACTATCCTAGTCAAAGAAAATACAAGAATTGGTTGCTCTTACAAGTAGGTGTTATGATGAAAAAATCAGAAACATGGAAAACCAACAATCGTAAGATATGGGCGAATGCAGGGGAAAAAGGACTTAATATTACTAAAGATGAATTACATGGTATCGTCGAAGGTCTTACTGGTAAAGATAGTATTGGAGAACTAACCATCAAGGAACAGCAAACAGTAATAAAAGATTTATATAGACGTCAGGGGAAGACTTATTATTACCCTAGAACTTCTTATCAAAGTAATAAAATGACCCAGGACGAATATATCATGAAACTAACTAGACAGCTTGGATGGATAACAGATGAAAATAAAATTGATATGAAACGTCTCAATGGTTTCATCAAGAAAAGAATCAATATTCAAGTAGATCATCTGAAATGGTTAAACACAAGACAAAAAAGCAAGGTGATTGAAGGATTGAAAAGTATGGTAAAAAGGAAAGCGAAGGTGACCTAATGAAACTGATATGTCCTCATTGTGGTAAAGAATTTGATTATAAACCCAAGAAAAGAAAAACTAAAACATTTGATATTGATTCAAAGGAATATGAATTAGCACTGTATCTTAAAAACAGTATTCTAGGAAGTAATCCATATGCGAAAGTACCCAGTGATTTGAATAAGTGGGCTATTGGATTTGACAGACTTCTTAGACTGGATAATAGACAGGTGGAAGCGACAAAAGAAATTATAGCATATGCACATAGTAATAACTTTTGGCAGGGTAACATTCTTAGTCCAGAAGCAGTAAGACGTAATTATGATAAGTTAACTATACAGATGAATAATAGTAAAAAGCCTAAACAGGGAAACAGTAACTTTAATAACATGGTCGATACATTGCAGAACTGGGGGTAATAATCTTGGATAAACCAGAATTTAAAAAGATTATAGCAGGTATTTCAGCATTTTACAGCACTTTTAAATTGACTACAAAACAGTTAGATGCATGGTATGAAAATGTTAAAGATTTAGATTACAGATTGGTAAGTATCGGTCTTAACAAATACATACAAACACAAAGCTTTCCACCAACAGTAGCAGACATTAGAAAGATGGTTTGTTTAAATGAATTACAAACTGCTGATGAACTAGTTGCTATTATGTATGATGCTGTAAATAAGTTTGGTATGTATAGATCAGGTGAAGGACTTGAATACATAAGAAAACATAGTGATACAGCTTATAAAATTGTTAAGAACTATGGGTATAGAAACTTATGCATTCATAACCCAGAGTATGTAAAAGGGCATCTTATTAAATTTATTAATGAGAATAAAGCAAATATTATCGGTGATGCATTACTGACAACAAGTCTAAAGACAAAAATAGGAGCAATAAAAGGTAATGCCAACCAAAAGTATTTAACAACATAGAGGAACAGCAAAGTTAAATATATATAAAGCAGGTGTTTAACATGAACAACTGGACGAACGATATCACTATACAAGATTTAGACGAAAAAAACAAAGAATTGGCTGAAATAATAGGACTTGATAATCTGCTAGAATTATGCAAAATATATGGTGGGGATTCTATATATGTTAACAAACTGGATGAACTACTTAAAGTTGTAAGAGACAGAAAAATAAAAAAAGAATACAATCGGTACAATCTAAAAGAAGTTGCTAAAAAATATAATTTGACAACTAAACGGATAAAGCAAATTGTAAGTGACAATTCAATTAAACAACAATTATCATTATTCGATTTAAACATATAGTGGAAAAGAATTACTAAAAGTTTTTCTTAACAGCCCTATTATATATTGAAGTAAAATATCAGTAGATTAAGTTCTGCTGATATTTTTTTATTGGCAAAAAAGAGAGGAGTCAAAGGATATGGAACAGATTCAAGAAACTATAACAAACTTAGGCATTACTATTGTAATAGGTATTATATCATTAATTGGTGCTTATGCTGTAAAATTCATTACCCAATTAACAGCAAAGGCAAAGGAGCAGACAGCACTGATTAAGAATGATAACATGACTTTCTTAATACGAGAAGCAATGGAGCGTATTAATCAAGTATCTAAAACGGTAGTAACATCAATTGAACAAACTACAGCCAAAGAATTAAGAGAAATGGTAAAAGATGGTGAAATCGAAAAAGAAGAAATTGAAAAACTTGGACAGAAAGCTTTTGATGAAGTTGTAAATGTATGTAACAACGAAAAGCAATATTTATCAAAGTGGATTACTAACGTAGATGGTTATATACAGAATGTTATAGAACAAAAAGTATTCGAGTTAAAACAAGAGACCAAGCCTGAACAAGGGTTGATGTAAGATGGAGAAATACATATTTGATGTAATTATGGTAGTAGTTGGTTTACTTGTATCAGGTAACACTTACTTCATGAAGAGGACACTTAACAACTTTGAAAAGAAACAGGGCAACAATTCAAACAAGATTGAGGAACTAGAAGGAAACTTTAATAATTATAAGCTTAACAACAATAAGGAGACAGAAGAGGGCTTCAAAAAACTTATTGACACCATAAATTCTAAAATGGATATGGTACAAAAAGAAATCACAGCCAAGATAGACACCATAGAATCTAAAAATGAAAATCAGGTCAGAAGATTACAAGAGCAGCAGGAGAAGCTTTCAAAAGAAATTTATACATTCCGTGAACATGTGGCAAGAAATTACACCAAGCAGGAAGATTTTAGTAGTGAGACCAGAGACATAAATAAGAAACTTGACAGCGTATATGGTGTAGTGAAAAACATAGAGGGATTCTTGCAAAAGAAATAATAGAAGGGAGTACTAAATATGCATAACATTGATGTAAGGACTAAGCAGGTATTTAGGGGCGAAGTTTTGAAAGAGCTTGATAAGTACCAGGGCGATTTTGTAAAGATTAATGTAATTAAAAAGTCATTCAGTCCAACAGAGGGATTGCCAATGAGTAAGTTTAAATCTGTTTTAAACTACTTGAATGACAAAGGTTATATTGAATGGAATAAAAAAGACTTAACTAATACAGATGATGACCTTCTTAGAATAACTGCAAGGGGACAGGATATAGTTGACGGATTAGAAAGTGACCTAGGGATAATCATATAAGAAAAATAAGGTGGTGGAATTTATGAAAGATGTAATAGCAAAAGAAAGAAGAGATACCATATTAGAAATACTTCAAGCAAACAGTCCTCATGGTGTTGGAGAAAAAGTTATTACAAGTCTAGTTAATGAAGCAGGTTATGAAATGGATAATAAAACCGTTATCCAAGATATCTTCTACTTGAAAGACAAAGGATTTATAGCAACCAGTGAAGTAAAAAATAGTCAGTATGGTATGAAACGCTACATATCCAATATAACAGCCAAAGGTATTGACTATTTGGAAGGTGTTAGGTAATGGGTAAAAGAGGAACAAGACACACTTTTGAAACCTATCCCGAAGAGCTGCAGCAGGCTATTGATGTGAAACTGAAAAAAGGTATTCCTTATAAGGACATAGTGAATTGGATCAACAACATGGAAGAAGTAAAAGAAGGAGAAATAAAAGGTACATCTATAGCAGGTGTCCACAGATATGCTAAGAACTTCAAAGAGCGACTAGAACATTCTAAGAAAATAAGGGAGCAGGTAAAAGCTGTCTTACAGGAAACAAAAGATAATCCTGATACTGATATGGTGGAAGCAGCTAACAAGATAGCCATTGAAATGGTTGTTGAGAGACTGATGAACGCCAACATGGGAGAACTGGAAAGTGAAAGTGTACTAGATGTCATTGGAGCAGTAACCAAGTTACAGCGTTCTGCAGTAGGAAACGAAAAACTCAAAATACAATTTATGAAGTATAAGGCAGATATTGAGAACAAGCGTAAAAAAGCATTAGAAGAATTTACAACAAGACTTTATGACGAACTAGAAAGTAAGTACCCAGAGCTTTATCAAAAGCTGATAATTATTGCAAGCGAGACATTTGAAAAAATAGAACTAGAAATGTAACTGGATATCCTTTATTTAGAATTAATTTTTGAAGCCGTATAATGCCTTTTATTTTAGATTTTAGATGCAACCTACCAAATATACACTAGAAGAAAGTTAAAAAGTTTTAAAAGGTGTTTAAAAACAATTAAAAGGTATATGAAAAGGTGACAACATGGAATCAATATTAAAAGATATAAAAAAACGTAATCAGGGTATAAATCTTAATACTGAACGATTGGAAATAATTGAACAAGGTAAGAATGATTTTAGAGTTTATTGTAATCATATGAATCCTGATTTTTTTTCTTATGAGAGACCGTTTCAAGATATATTATGTAATACCATGCAGCAGATGTATGAAAAAGAATTAATTAACGAGAAAACAGGAAAACCCTATGACATTTTAATAATCAACTTACCACCAGGACATGGAAAATCTTATACAGCTATGATGTTTTCAACATGGGCTTTTGGTAAAAATAAATTGAATCAGATTATATCAACATCATATAACCAAACTTTATCAACCAGATTTGCAAAAGGTGTTAGAGAGCATATAGAAGATAAGGAAACTTACGGTGATGATAATAGTTATGTTGTCAATAGCTTTTTTCCAAATGTACATATCAAACGTGGTGACGGTGCTATGGACTTATGGAGTTTGGAAGGTTCTTACATGTCATACCTTGCAACATCATTTAATGGTTCAATTACAGGTATGAGAGGTAATATTGGTATTATTGATGATCCTATAAAGAATAAATATGAAGCTGTAAATGAAAAGATAAAAGATGACCATTGGGACTGGTATAAAAACACATTCACATCAAGAATGCTAGAAGGTGCATTACAGATTATTATTATGACCAGATGGGCGAGTGATGATCTAGCAGGTAGACTACTTAAAAAATTCCCAGACCGTTGTTATGAATTGAAAATGCCAGTGTTGAATAAAGATGGTGAACCTTTATGTAGGCAAATACTAAGTAAAGAAGCCATTGCAGATAAAAAAGATGGTATAGACAACGATATCTTTCTCGCTAACTACATGCAAGAGCCTATTGACAAAAAAGGTGCGTTGTATAAAAGATTTAAAACCTATGACATGGTGGATAAAGACAAATTTACGGATGTTATTGCTTACATTGATACTGCAGATGAGGGTACTGACTTTTTATGCTGTATTGTAGCAGGAGTTATAGAAAGATATGCTTATGTTCTTGATGTCTATTACACAGATGAACCTATGGAAGTAACAGAAAAAGAAACAGCTAGAATACTGAATTTACACCGTGTTAGAAATTCCATATTTGAAAGTAATAACGGTGGTCGTGGTTTTGCTAGAAATGTTCGCAAGATTCTTAGGAAAATCAAGAACTTTATTACTAACGTCTTTTGGTTTCATCAATCCAAGAACAAAAGAACTCGTATCATTGTAAATAGCAGTAATGTCATGGAACAAGTAATCATGCCAGAGGATTGGGAAACAAGGTTCGAGCTTTATGCAAGGGATATGCTCAAGTATCAACGCAAAGGCAAAAATCCTCATGATGATGCACCAGATGCTACTACTGGTATAGTCGAAGTTATCAATGGTGATGTAAAAGTAAAGAAAAAAGCAAAAGTGATAAAACGTAGTAAGTTGGGATTGTAGGTGATTAGATGGAAACAACAAATATAAATTTAGAAGTTCCAACAATGATAAAAGTTTCAAAAGGCACAGAAGTAACAGGAGAGCTGATAAATAAAATAATAGATATCTTTAACAGTACCTATGTGCCTAGATTTGATGTTCTGGAAAAGTACTATGATGTTAAGAATCAAATATTAGAAAGAGAAATGAATGATACTACTAAACCAAACAATAAACTAGCTCATGGCTTCGCAAAGTACATAACCAACATGGCAACATCTTACTTTTTAGGTCAAGGGATTAATTATACTACAAAAGATAACAGTAGCAAGAAGAAAAGAAATTTCTTCAAAAAACTATTTGGGAAAAAAGGTAAGAGAAAAAGTCAGGTACATAGAAGTGATTACATAGATGCATTGAATGAGGTTATGAATGACAACAATAATGATAATGTAAACTATGAAACAAGTAAACAAACAAGTATAAATGGTGTAGCCTTTGAATTATTATACGTTAATGAAAACGCAAAGGTAAAATATAAGAAATTTAAAGCTGATGAAATAATACCAGTCTATTCCAATGATGTAGATAACTTTCTAGCCTTTGCTATAAGACCTTATGAAGAAAAAGACATATTGACAGATGAAATCAAATACTATGCTGATGTTTATACAAAAGATGAAATCATAACTTATATAAAAACTGATGAAAGCTATGTTGAGGAAGAAAGGAAAACTCATCCATTTGGTGATGTACCTGTTTTAGTTTACTGGAACAATGAAGAACGTAAAGGAGATTTTGAAGATGTTATATCTTTAATTGATGCTTACGATTTGGCACAATCTGACACAGCCAATGACTTTGAATACTTCACAGATGCTTACTTAGTACTTGTTGGAGCAAGTGGACTTACTTCTGATGATGATAGTGAAGACAGTTCTAATTCAGCCAAAACATTAAAAGAAGAAAGGATACTTCTACTAGATGAAAAAGGTCAGGCACAATGGCTGATTAAAAACATGAATGATACTGCAGTAGAAAATTATAAAAACAGATTATACAAAGATATATTCTTTTTAAGTCAAGTACCTGCCTTAACAGATGAAAGCTTTGCAGGGAATCTTACAGGTATTGCGATTAAGTATAAGCTTATTGGACTTGAACAGCTTGCCATAATGAAAGAAAACAAGTTCGAACCTGCTGAAAAGAAGAAAATAAAGCTTATAACTAATGTAATAAATATGAAAAAAGGAACAGGCTATAATCCTGATGATATAGAAATTATCTTTACTAGAAACATGATCCTAAATGATTTAGAAGACATTGAAAAAGCACAAGGACTTGAAGGCATAACATCAAAGAGAACACAACTCAAACAACTAAACTTTATTGATGATGTGGACGAAGAGATAGAGCAGATTGAAAGAGAAAAGGAAAAAGAGAATGACAGCTTAGATTTTGAAGATGATTTAGACGACATGGAAGACCTAGAGGAATAGAGGTAATTCTATATGAGAAGTAAGGAGTACTGGAAAAAACGTTCATTACGAAGAGAAAAAGAATTTGATAATAAAGCTAAAGAATATCTAAAAGACTTGGAAAAAGAATTTAGGGTATCCATGACAGCAATAGATAAGAGGATAGAACAGCTTTATAAAAGATTTGCCAAAGATAACAAACTGACTTATTACGAAGCTAGGAAAAAACTTGATAAAACAGATTTAGAAGTGTTTAAAAAGCAAGTTGACAAATATCTAGCTGATAATGTCATGAATGATACATACAATCGTTATCTTAGGAATTTAAGTTCCAAAGGAAGTATAACAAGATTACAAGCCTTACAAAGCGAAATAAGGCATGAAATTGAAACTCTCTACAACTCCTTTCAAGACAGTATAGAAAAATACTTGATAGATGTATATGAGGAAAATTATTATCGAAGCATATACGAAATACAGATAGGAACTAATATAGGAACAAGCTTTGTAAGACTCAATCGGCAGGCGTTAAGCTTTGTTATTCATTATGACTGGTCAGGTAAAGACTATTCAGACAGGATATGGAAGCATAAAACAAAGTTATTGAAAACCATTAAAAGTCAGTTTAAACAAGGACTTATACAAGGGAAAAGTAATCATGAATTGGCTAAGAAAGTAGCCAAAAGAATGAATGTAGCTTATTCCAACGCTTTTAGGTTAGTTCGTACAGAGAACAATTATATCTATAATGCCAGTAATAAAAAGTCCTATGAACAATCAGGAATCGTAATGAAATATAGATTTATTGCTACCCTTGATAGAAGAACTTCAAGTAAATGCAGAAAAAAGGATAATAAAGTATTTAACATAAAAGATGCACTTGTAGGAACGAACTACCCACCTTTGCATCCAAACTGTAGAAGTACCACAATACCTATCTTTGATAAAGTAATGGATATAAACAAATTTAGAAGAGCTAAAAGCTTAGGTAGATATTACTTTGTACCAAGTAATCTAAGTTATGAAAAATGGTATAAAAAATATGGAGCATAACGCTTTAAACATATTTTAAATATAATTTTAGGAGGCTTTAACAATGGAAGAAAATAAAAACATTGATACCAATAATCAAGAGACTAACCAAGAGGAGACTAAAACTACTGAAACAAAAGAAACTACTGAAACAAAAGAAGAAAAGACCATGCTGACAAAAGAAGAACATCAAAAGATGGTTAATGAAGCGGTTGCTGCAGCAGTAGCAGAACAAAAAGAAAGTTTTAACAGTCTGCTAGAAACAAAGCTTGAAGAAGAAAGGCGACTAGCTAAACTTGATGATGATGAAAGAGAAAAAGCAGAAAGGGAAAGAAAACAAAAAGAGCTGCTTGAAAAAGAAAAAGACATTGCTAGAAGAGAACTTAAAATTGAAACAACAAGACTGCTTGCAGAAAAGAATTTACCAACGGACTGCTTGGAGCTTGTTATTGGTGAAGACATGGCAGCTACCAGTAAAAAAATTGAAACTTTCCAAAGCATGTTCAACCAAGCAGTTGAAGAAGCTGTCAACAAACGTATAGCAGGAAATACACCAATAACAGGCAGTAAAACAACTACAGATGACAGTAAACTAAGTGACAAAGAATATTTTGAAAGACACTATAAACAGTAATAATCAGTATTTAGAGATTAAAAGGAGAGATTAATAATGGCTAATAAATTTTTAACTATGCAGTCAATCGCTAGACAGGCACTACCAATACTTGTAGACAATCTTGTATTCCCTAACTTGATTTACCAAGACTATTCACAAGAGTTCGCAGGAAAAGGGGATACTATTCAGATTAAGAAACCACCAGTATTTCAAGCGAACGATTTTGATGAAGATAATGGTGTAGAAGTTCAGGACATCAACACTGGAAAAGTATCCATAACACTTGATAAACTAGCTGATGTTTCCGTAGAGGTGACTAGTAAACAACTTGCACTTGAAGCAGCAGAATTCAGACAACAAGTTACAGAGCCTATGGCTGTAGCACTTGCTGAAAAGATTAACCGTGAAGGACTTGACCTATATCAAGACATTCCATATTTTTCAGGAACATCAGGAACAACACCAGGGGCATTACAAGACATTAGTAATATTCGTAAAGGATTGAACAAAAGAAAAGTACCAATGAGTAATCGACAAGCTGTATGGGATGTTGATGCAGATGCAAAATTCACAACACTTGATGCACTAGTAAATGTTGATAAAGCAGGAACACCAATGGCACTACGAGAAGGTTCTATTGGTCGTGTATACGGTATAAATAATTATTATTCTCAAGCTGTAAGCGTTCATGAAGCAGGAACTGCAACAGGTGCAACTGATCCAAAAGTTAATGGAGCAGTAACCAAAGGTCAAAATATAATTAACATTGATGCTACAGCAATGACAGGTAAATTAGTAAAAGGTGACTTACTGACAATAGGAACTTATCAGCATGTTGTAACTGCAGATACAACCGAAGCGTCAGGTAATGCTATAGCTGCAGTAAATATCTATCCAAGCTTACAAGAAGATATTTCTGATGATACACCAATAACATTTATAGATAAAACTGCAGGTGCTCACGTAGCGAACATTGGCTTCCATAAGAATGCCTTTGCATTTGTAACCAGAAGTTTAGAATTACCAAGAGACAAAGAAGCATATACAGTAAGTTACAACGGAATCACTCTAAGAGTAGTATACGGTTATGATATGAAATTCAAAAAGAATATGATGTCAATGGATGTGCTTTATGGATTCAAAACTATTTATGCAGAACTAGCAGAAATCATTCTAGGATAAACTTACATACCAATAGGGTATTAGTAACATTTTCTAATACCCTTCTAGGAGGTGAAACAACATGAAATGCCCTTACTGTAAGAAAGAATATAGTGACAGCATTATAAAATATCATATGCAGCGTTGTGACAAGAAAGAGGAAAAGAAGCCTGAAAACAAAGACCCGAACAAGGATAACGCCAAAGGTAAAACTAATAAGTAGGTGAATCTATTGGATTATTTGCAAGAAGTGAAATTAAGATTAGATATTACGGATACAAGCGAAGATGATAAACTTAACAGTTACATAAATCAATATCTTGAAGAGATACTTAATTACTGCAATATAAAAGAATTTCCACAAGGGCTTAATTACACCTTAGTAGACATAGTAGTTGATATTTACAATAATTCAAGAAAAGGAAGTTATTTAGGTAATTTAAGTAGTGAAAGTCAGGGAGATAGAAGTATTAACTATCAATCTTACAATAAACTTACTGGAGCAGGTGGCAGTGATTTTATAAAGAACTATGCTAAAAAATTGAACCGTTATAGAAAAATAAAAATGAGATGATTACATGTATACTAATGCGACAGCAATAAAATTGCAAGTTACTGAAAATACAGATGATGAAGGATATATCAAATTAACTTTTGTAGAATCAGGAGACGGATTTGCGATAGATGCTCAACCTTATTCTAGTCAAACAGCACAGGAAGAATACGGAATACAAAAAGACAATATACGTTATAGGTGTTTTTCAGATAATCCTATACCAATGGAAGAAGGCGAATATATTCGTGTGAGTGATGAAAATTATCGTGTTGTATTAGCTCATGAATGGGATTATCACACTGAATTTATATTGCAATGGTTAAAAGGTGAGGTAGATGGCTAAAGAAGGTTTCATAGGTGCTAACCGATTAAAAGAAAAGTTTAGAGCCTACCATCAAAGAGCCACCAACAATATAGAAAGAGCATTATATAAAGGTGGTTTACAAGTTGAATCAGATGCAAAACTTCTTGTTATTGTAGATACTGGACATTTAAGAGCATCTATCGCAACTAGGCTAATATCAACACAATCAAAAACAGTTGTGGAAATTGGAACGAATCTTGAATATGCAGCCATTATAGAATTTGGTTCAAGCCCTCACTTTCCACCAGTAGATGCATTAGAACCCTGGGTAAAACGTGTTATCTTGAATGGTGTTGAAGCATACGAAGGTGAAGCTAAAGACGTAGCATATGCAGTAGCCAAAAACATAAGCAAATGGGGAACACAGGCAAGACCATTTTTACAGCCTGCCTATGATATGAATATAGATCATATAAAAGTAGATGTGAAAGAAGCCATAAAAGAATCAAAAAGTGAGTTGAAAAAGAAATGATAAGCCTTAATAAAGAAGTAGTAAACCTACTTAAAAATGATGCTGACATTACAGCCATTGTGAAAAATAGGATATATCCTAACCAACCACCAGTAGATGCAGAAAAATATCCTATTATCACATATCTTGAAATAGACAATATACCTAATAAATATGCAGACAATAAAGTAATGTCAAGTAAAGTAGCTATTCAACTTGATATATGGACTAAAAATTCAAGTTCAACAGACTTATCCATTAAAATAGATAAAGTCATGTTTGAAAACAAGTACAAGAGATTCTATACCCATTCACTTAGTGAAAAGTCAACAGGTATACAACATAAGATAATGAGATATAGAAAGCTTGTAATAGAATCAATAAACTAGAATAACCAAGAAAGGAACGATATACATGGAAGGATATATGACAGGTGTAGAAAACTCCCATATAGCTATTAAAAATGGTATGACTTATGAAACTCCTGAATTTGCAAGTTACTCTACTGATATAAAAATAGCTCCACAAGTAGCAACAGGTGCATTGTATGGAGATAATGCAGCGAGAGCAACACAAGCAAAAACAACCAAATACATAGTAACAGCAACATTTACAAACTTACCATTAGCCTTAAAAGCCAAAATATTAGGACATCAATATAGCAATGGTCAGATGATAACCAAAAGTACAGATAAAGCACCTAAGATGGCTTATGGATTTAACTTTACCAAAGAAAATGGTGCAAAGCGTTATGTATGGTTATACAACGGACAATGGCAGGAAAACGAGGAAAACGGTCAATCAGAAAGTGAAAATATAAACTTTCAAACTGTTACATTAACAGGTGAATTTATAGTAAGAGAGGATAACACTTTCAAGATGACACTTGACACAGATTCGCCAGGATATAACCCACAGAAAGCAGCTAACTGGTACAAAGCTGTCCAAGAATTTGAAGAAGATACAACAGAACCTACATTAGTAAGTTCAGTTCCTGCAGATGCAGCAACAGGTGTAGCAATAGATTCTACTATAACACTAACATTCAATAAAGCAATGAATCTAAACACCTTAAATAACATCTTGGTAGTTGATGAACTTGTTAATGATGTAGATACAACCATTGCTCTATCTGATGATTATAAAACCGTTACGATTACACCAAAAGCAAACTTAGGAGCAAACATGTTACATAATGTAATTCTTAACAAGCTAATGGATACAGCAGGTAATACCCTACCTTATACTACTATAGATTTTACAACAGCCTAATGAATGCAATAGGTGTTACACAGGTTAAAATAAAGCTTGCTGACACTACATATATACTAACATATGATATGCAGGCTTTATTTTACATAGATAACAAATACGAAAGTTTTCAAACATTCTTAGAAGATATTAAGGTAGGTAACCTAGTAGCTGTAAAAGTAGCATTAGAAGGTGGAACACTAAGAGGAAAACAAGAATTTAATCCATGTTTAATACACCTTAAAGATGTTTTTTTTATAACAAGTAAAATCATATATGCAATAAGCAGTAATATGCCTGACAATGATAAAACTCATAAAACAACAAAAAGTAAAGGAAAAAGTAAAACGGATCTATCAAAACTTCTTGAACAATACTATTACATTGGGTTGGCTGAATTGAAACTTTGCAGAAATGACCTTCTAAGCATGACATTAAAAGAATTATTTAGAATGATAGACATAAATAGAAATGGAATCAAGACCAAGAAAACAGTACCATTGGAGGCGGTTATATAATGGATATCCAAATAAAAGGTAAAAACTACAAATTAGACTATAATCTGAATGCATTAATAGACATTCAAAAACGATATGGTTCAATGGAAGAAGCACTGAAAAAGTTGAAAGTAAATAACTATGAAGACATAAGGTTTTTTTTAATGATTGGTATTAATCACGGTATGGATTTAGAACTAAGCGAAAAAGACGTTGGAAAACTTCTCAACATGGATAACATATCAGAGGTATCAATAAATATGATGAAAGCTATATCATAAGTAGGTGGCATAGATGGCAACAAAAGAAGTTATTGATGAATTAGTTGTTCAGATAGGCACTGATTACACTAATTTCAAAAGTGGCTTGGATAATGTTAATAAAGAACTTGAAAAATCCAGTACAAGAGCATTAGAAAAACTAAAGGAATTTGATAAAGTAGGTAAAAACCTATCTTTATATGTAACAGCTCCATTAGCATTACTTGGAAAAACAAGCCTTGATATGTCAATGGATGTAACTGAAAGCGAAAACCTATTTGAAGTAAGTATGAAAAATATGGCTGATGCTGCAAGAAACTTTTCAGAGAAGTTACGAAATGATTTAGGATTAAACGCTGTAGAAGTAAGAAAGAATGTCGCAACCTTTCAAACAATGTTTAACTCCATGAAGATTAGCGAAGAACAGGCTTATAAGATGTCAACCTCATTATCAGAACTTAGTTATGATATGGCAAGCTTCAGGAATCTAAAGCCAGAGGAAGCATTCCAAAAATTACAAGCAGGTATATCAGGAGAAACAGAACCATTAAAAAGATTAGGTATCCTGATTGATGAAGCTACAGTCAAACAAGTAGCATATAAAAATGGTATTGCTGAAACAGGTAAGGAACTGACACAGCAACAAAAAGTATTAGCTAGGTATGCAGCCATCATGGAACAAACAAAAGATGATCAAGGAGATTTAGCAAGAACCCTTGACAGTCCAACCAATAAGCTAAGAATCTTCAACGAAAAGGTAAAAGAATTTGAAACCAACATCGGTGATGCTCTTATCCCTCTAATGAAAAAATTATTAGACATAGCTACACCAATAGTTAATACGTTCAATGACTTTGGAGATGAAACACAGTCTGTAATTGTACAAATAGGATTATTAGCTGCAGGTGTAGGACCTGCGATATTAGCGATAAACAAACTAAACGCTGCATTTACATTTTTAATGGCTAATCCAGTAGTCTTGGCTATATCTGGAATAGCTGCAGTAATAGCTGCTATAGCAGTAGAAGCAGCTAAATCAAAAGATGAACAAGAAAAGCTTAATCAGGAATTACAGAAAACCAATGAAATAAGAGAAAAAGGAATAGCTATCAGCCAGATAGAGGAAATCCAAAAAGAAAAAGAAGAATTAAAGAAACTGGTAAAGCAGTATAATGAACTACAAAAAGTGCATGACGAGATAATAGCGAAAGCACAAGGTGTAGACGGTGAGTTTAATGAATTTCTACTTGATTCAGATGCATTATCAAAAGTAACTGAACAAATGAGAGAACTAGACAAAGAATTTGATAAGATAGGCGTTAGTTATGAAAATGCATCTTCGAGGGTAGAAGCCTATGAAACAGCACTAAAAGAAGCCAATAAGGAAAAAGAAAGACAGATTGAATTACAGAACCTTAGAAATACAATAACCAATGATGAAATAGCAACAGACCGTCAGCTATACAACCAACAATTACAAAATACCAACGAACTAAAAAAACTTGTATCACAGTACAAGGAATTGACATCCAAACAACAGCTATCCACTTCACAGAAAGAAAACCTGATAAAAGTCAGTAATTCACTTAGGAATCTATTAGGTGAAGAAATAGTTGCAAGGAACAGCCAGAATGAAGTAATAGGGTTGAACATAACAGCCATCAACAGTGAAGTAGAAGCAATAGAAAACAATGTAAACATCAATAAACAGGCTATAAAAGAAAAAATAAAAGATGAGATATCATTTACCAACATCAAGACAAACGAAGTCATCAAACGTATTGAAGTTGAAAACGGTTATCTTAAAACTATAAACAAGTTAAGAACACCATATAACCAAAAATATGATGATCCAATCACAGCCCAGGTAATGAGACAAAGTAATCTGATGCTTGATAAAGAAAAGAAAAAGAGAGAGAGCAGTATCAATGAATTAGATAAAATATTGAATCAGCTCAAAACCAAAAAGGAATCATATAAAAAAGAACTACTGAATATTGATGATATCAACTTTGATACAAAAGACATCAACCTGAAAACCAACATAGATATATCTGCTGATAATACAAAACAGATAGACAACATAAGTGAAGCAAACAGATTGTTGCAAGAACAAAACAAAGACCAGTTAGAAGCAATAAAAGACCAAGACGAAGCATTAGAAAAAGCCTATAAGAACTTACAGGATAATCTTAAATCATCAAGAAAGTATCAACTTGAATTACTGGAAGATGAAAAGAAGAAAAGAATAGAAATTGTTCAGGACGAAATCAAAGAGCAGGAGAAACTTCATAAGCAAAAGCTTGAAGACATTCAGGAAGAAAAAAACAAAAAGTTAGATGCTATCCAAGAAGAAATAGACAAAATACAAAATTCAGCTAAACAACAAGACCGACAACAAGAATTACAAGAAGCCAAACAACTATATGAACTATACAAACAGTCATCAACTGCAGAGGGACAGAAAAAAGCTAAAGAATTAGCTAAACAAATAAGGGATATAGAGAATCAGGAGCAGATAGACAGCCTTAAACAACAGCAGGAGAACATCAAAGACCTAGCAGAACAAGAAGAAAATGACACCAAGAAAGCATATGAAACCAAAATAGAAACCTTGAAAAAGCAAGAAGAAAAGCTTAAAAGCCATTATGAAACACTAACTAATCAGGTGATGAAACACTATAACACTGTAGAAGCAGAACTAAAAAACCAATACAATACCCAGAAGGAACTAATAAATGAACGAAGCTATGTAATAAAAGAACAAAATGAGCAGATGTTAAAAGCAGTAAGTGAATATGCTAAGAATAATGAAGCCATATATACAAAAAGTGCAGATGACATAATAAAGCTTCTAAAAGATAAAGCAGGAGAATACTACCAAACAGGTATAGAACTAGCAAAAAGCTTTCAAGAAGGACTAAAAAAACAGTTGGAGATAACCAAAGGATATGAAACAACTCTAGGTGGTAATCTCACTATACCAGAGATACCAACAGAAAAAACAGCTAGTACAACAAATAACAGTACCAATAATACTAAGAATGTAAAAGTAACCATTAATAATAATGGTACTAACATCTTTGAAACAGATGCAGACATAGAAGAATTTAGCGATACACAAGCAACAGAAATTGAAAAAGTGATAGATAGGTGACAATATGAAGATTAGTCAATTACCCATTGTAAAAGAGCCATTAGGCAGTAGTAATTTCAAGAGAGTAGCAGTATTACAGAATGTATTCAATTTCTTCGTTAACAAAGAGATCAACGGAGATTATTCCTATGAATTTGATATGCTTATAGATGATCCAAAACTAATGTATGTAAAATACACCAATTTCATAGAGGTTGACGGTCAACTTTTCACTATCAACAATATTGATTATAAGAGGGAAACAAAAGGAAGTAAGAGTGTTCATGTATCAGGATATCATATATTCTTTAGATTGAATGACTTCTACCGAGAAAAAGACGGTGTACTTGATAATTACAAACCTAATGTAACCCTTAGTGAAGTTGTAAATGAACTACTTGAAAATACTCCATACAGCTTAGTTACTACAGATATAACACAAAGAAACGATATGATGTTAGAGCGTGGGGGGATTCTTCGTAATATAAAGAAATGCATAAATACATTTGGTGGTGAGTTGATACTGGATAACTTTAAAATATCCATAGTAAAGACATTTGGAGAAGATAAAGGTATTTTGCTTAGATACAAGAAAAACATATCAAGTATTAAAAAATCCATCCAAAGTATTGATGTTATCACCAGATTATATGTATATGGTAAAGACGGGCTTACAATAGAAAGTGTAAACGGTGGTAAAAAGTATTTGGATAGTCAATATATAAATGAATATCCATTTATAAGAAACAATGAAATCACATATAACAATATAACAAACCCTAACTTACTATTAGAAAAAGGGAATGAATACCTGAAAGAATATGAAAAACCAAGAATTATTTATAGGGTTAATGTAGTTGATTTAACAAAACTAGACCCATCAAATACAGAAAAGTTTTCATTAGGGGACACCGTCCATGTAGTTGACAAAGAATTGAATATAAAAACAAAATCTAGGATATTGAAATATAAAGAATACATGATACCGAGCGAATCACCTAGAAGTGTAGTAACAGTAAATGATAAACCAGTCACTATGACCGATTTTTATGTCAAATATAATAAGACTAGTAATATCGTTGAAAAGGTGTTTAATCAGCAAACAAAAGACCTTGATACCAATTACTTGGATGGAGCAATCAATACCCTTAAAAATAACCTATTAGCGTCAGGAGCATATAACACAGCAGAGGTATTAGAAGATAAAGGGTACTTACTAGAAAACACTAATACATCAAGTACGGACTATGGAGCAATGTATATAGGACCTGGTATCTTTGCAATAGCAAGTGATAAAGTCGGTGGAAAATGGAACTGGCGAACATTTGGAACAGGTAAAGGCTTCGTAGCAGATGAAATCATAACAGGAACATTAAATGCAGGACTAGTCAATGTAATCAATCTTGATGCAGATAACATCAATACAGGGACACTCAATGCTATAGATATATACGGAAGTACCATAACAGGAAGTGTCTTAACAGCTAATAACAGCACCAGTAATACAAAAGTTGAGATAAATCCTTCTGATAGTAGTGTATTCTCAATAAAGTATTTCGACGAACCAGTATTCAGGATACAGGGAAAAGATATGTATATAGGTAGTGAAATCAACTTTGACAATACCAATGTATTTAACCAAATAGATATATCAACAGCAAGTAATCAAGCCTATATAAGAAACAATAATAACTATTTGACTATATTTGCTAATGACCATAATTTAGAATTTGGTTCTGTAATAAACGATAACATAACTTTGCGTACTAACAATGATGATTTCAATATTTATACAGGTGAAGGTATGATGAATCTAAATAATAGAGAAGTTGCTACTATGAATAAGGTGGTTAAAGATTATAAACAAGATGGTATTATGTTGAAACATTATGAAGGGTATTTACAATATTCGCTTGATGGCAGTACATGGTTCAAATTGGTACAGATTGAATAAAAAAAGCAAGAAATTAATCTTGCTCAATAAGTGGTAATATTTGATTTTGATATATTTCATAGTCTATATAATCATCAGTATAGGACGTTTTAGAGTTTTCTTTTTTTACAAAGCAAATAGAATCAATGTTATCAACTAAAATTGTATTGTTATTACCTCTATCATAAACTTTACAAGGTAAAACACTACCACTTATTCTATAATCGTATTTTGTACCTTGACTTTTAGCGTAAGCTAAATCAAAGGCATCACTTATATCACTGGATTTAATATACTTTTTACCATCAAACTCAACAAAGTTCAAACCGTTTTCTACATAGAATTTACCATCTTCATAAGGAGCTTCAATGTAATGTTTATCTTCATCAACTATAGTTTCAGCTTCGACAGAAGTTACTGCTAAAGACTTGAATAACTCAACCCTTTTTAACTCATTGTTCCATTCAAGCTTAGTACCAGTAATATCAGCAAAAGCTCTAAGAGGAACGTAAGTATTACCTTCCCATGTAAGAACTGGGAGTTTATCGCTTTTATATTCTTCACCATTGATAATAATAGGATATTCAGCTTGTTTCATGACAAATTGTTTGATAGAAGCTGTAACAGAGCCACCAAATAAACCGAGCATCAAAGCAGCACATACAAAACCTGCAATGAACCCTTTAAAAATTTTCATTAGTAATCAACCCTTTCAATTATTTATTTATATATATAGTGTACCACAAAATTATAAAAAGGAGACAAGAAAAATGAAAACAAATATAATTAATCAGGATAAAAGAATAGAAGAAAATAAGGTAATCATCAAGAAAACTACAGAAGATGTACTATCAAAAAATGATCTAATGATTATGAAACATAAAGCACAGGAAGAAAAGGAAAGACTGAAAGACAGCATGAGACAGATTAAAAAAAGATATGATGCTTTAACTAATCAGGAAAAAGAGATTGATGAGTTAATTAGTATGATTCCTGATGAAGAGGTAACGCTGGAAGATTAAAGCATTATAACTTAATGATAGAATAGATATATTTTAAAGGGTTTAAAAGTTGTTAAAATAGCTTTTAACACTGCTTTAACAGTGACTTGTAGAAGGTAAAAGGTGATAACATATGTATGGTCTTATTTTTAATAATATACATTCAGATACTTACAATTTAATTATGCGTTCTGTAGATAGACAGCTTCTACCTGTTAGGGATAAAACAAGTATAAAAGTATCAGGTAAAGCAGGTACAGCCAATTTTGATAACAATTATAATAACAGATTCATTACCATTGAATTAGGTTTTGAGTTTTCATCTTTGCAAGAGCTGCAGCTAAGAAAAAGAGAAATTGCTAAATGGTTATCAGGATATGGTAAATTACAATTTGATGATGAACCAGATAAATATTATACAGGAAGAATATACAACGCTATATCATTTGAACAGGATTATCAGTTAGCAAGTTTTCAAGTAGTTTTTGAATGTGATACATTTGCTTATGGTTCACAGGTAAATATTAATAATGTATTTAATGATAATAGCCATACGATAGATATTACTTATAATGGTACTGCAGAAACTGAACAGGTAATTAAGGTTAAGAATATAGGTAGTAACAGTATTAATGGATTCAAGATTAAGATTGAGAAGTAACTAATTATTTAGTGATTTTAAATAAAACTAAAGGAAGTGATACATAATGGGTATGTCAAATTACCTTGAAACAAAGTGGCTAAACACTATTAGAGGGTTTGTGTTTATGGGAGTTAATGAAGTATATGTAGGTCTTTTCACAACACCAGGCACAGATTTAACACCAGGGACTGAACCAAGTGATTCAGCATATTCAAGACAGCTTGTTACATTCAGTGAGCCAGTACAGGAGTCAGATAAAGCAGTTATTAAAAATACTGCAGAATTAAGTTTTAACCCTGCTACAGAGAATTGGGGAACGATAAGTCATTTTGGATTATTTGATGCATCTACAGGTGGTAATTACCTTTTCCACGGTGAAGTGAATACAGCTAAGACAGTTGAGACAGACGACCAATTAAAAATACAGGCTAATGAGTTAACAGTATCATTGGAATAGGATGATCTTATGAGTAACGCAAAGTTTAACCGAATAAAATATAATTTATCACCTTTTAATACACAGTATATCAGGGCTTTACTTATTAGCCTTACTGCTACTGGTTATGGAACGATTACAACTAGATTAACTGGATTATTCGCTATTTCTTTGTTTGGAGCAGGAGCAGGAACAACAAAAGCAAGATTGATTTTTCAGATTGAAGTATCAGGAAGCACTAACGGAAAAGGTAATATTGATGCTAAGTTAATACGAATGAGAAAGTTATCAGGGCAGATGGATAGTAAAGGATTTGCAGAGCTAAAGATAAGGCTTTTTAAGATTATGGAATATCTAGGTGTATTAAATACTGGTGATACCCTAGAAATAGATACTAATAACTTTTCTGTAAAGATTAATGGTATAAATGCTTTTGATAATTTCAAGGGCGATTTTATCGGTATTGATGGAAATACTACAGTAATCTACGAAGATGCTGAAACAAGTAGAGATATTGAACTGAACATTAATTATACAGAGAAATATTATTAAGTGAGGTGAGTTAAATGCAAGATATGTACGAAGCAATACCTAATAGTCCTGTAACCACTATTACACAAGATATAACTGATACAGTTACCACTATAACCCTTGCAGATGCTTCAAAACTACCTAATGCCCCTAATATAGCTACTATAGGAAATGACGAACAGGCAGAGACAATCAAGTACACTGGCAAAGATGGTAATAACTTAACTGGTGTTACCAGAGGATTTGAAGGAACTGCAAGAGCTTGGGGAGCAGGAACTATTATTAGTAGGAATATGACAGCTTATGATAATAATGCATTTAAAGGTAATATTGAGGAAGTTAGTGCGGGATTGGCTGATATTGCGAACGTAATTGTGGCTAGTGGAACAGGTACAACTATAACATTAAGTATGCCTAGTGTGACAGCTTATACAGATAATATGAAACTTACTTTTATATCTAGTGCTGATAATAGTGGTAGTGCTACTACCATAGATATTAATAGTCTAGGGGCTAAGAATCTATATAAACCAAATACTACTACAGCACCTAATCTTAAAAGCGGTAAGCCATATACAGTATGGTATAATGGAACACATTTTTTCTTGCAGGCTAGTGCGGAGGGTGATGCTCTTGCTGAACACGTACTAGCAGGGAAGATATTCAGCAATGATGATGATACTGGGATTGTTGGAACGCTGATTCAAGGGCGAAAAGTGGCAACTCTAGCTTTTCCAAGTAGCGTGATGTCGCAAAATTCTTTTGGTGGGTCAACTAATGTAGAATTAAGGTATTTTAATGTGCCTATTACAGGTATAGGATTTAAACCATCAATGGCGATAGTTAGGCAATCTAATGGTTCGGTTTCTATTGCAGGTGGCGTGGATGAGGGAGCTGGTATAATCGGTTTATCATCGGCTTTTGACCCTTCTACCTCTGCTATTGGTACAATAAGTTACTACAATAATGATAATACTATGTTTAACAGTGATGGAGTTAATGCATCAAAAATATGGTATGCAAGAAATAAGAGTTACGCAGATGCAGGAATAATTACTTTAATAGAATAGAGGTGAAAAAATGAACAGAGGAAGTTTGATTATTTACGACAACGACGGAAAAATATGGTGCTATATAGCAGATGCTGAAGGAGTAGCTTCACCTCATGATATTCCTAATGGTATACCTTACATCCTAACAGAATACGGAGAACAGGATAATAAAATAGTAAAAAGTGTAGATGTATCAACCACACCACACAAAATTATTACAGAGGATATTATAACGAAACCATCGTATGAGGAATTAGAGACACGATTACTTGAAGCAGAGGGGGTAATTTAATGATTAATCAAATCATAGTTGATATATTAGTCAGAAGAATCAATGAGGGATGGATTTATCCTAAAACAGGATTACCACTTACAACTAACGATATTCTAAAAGAAGAATATAAGACAGCAGTTGAAGCAATAATTAGTGCGTCATAGGATACTATTGGATACTAGTGCATCAATCAATAATTTTAAGAAGGAATGAGACAAATGCTTGAAAAAATATTAGATAGTTGGATAAAGAAATATCCTGAATTAGCACAAGAAGAATATAATATTCTTTTAGCAGAAGGTTTAGGTGATTATAAAGGTAAACCTAATAGTTATGGAAAAGAATTACATAAGCTTGGTAGAATGGGAGCAGAATTAGGCATATTTAAAAATGGAATTTTGATTTACTCAACTAAAAATGTCAGCACATTGCCAGATATACCAATGGACGTAAAAGCTAGATTTAATCATGGCTCTCAAACGCCTACTTTATGTACAGGTGTATATCCTTTATACACCAAGTTACATGGTAGCAAAAGAGAAGAAGCTTTTGAACTTGGAAAAGGAGCTGAAATAGTTCCTGTAATACGGAATAGTAAACAGTATATAGAATATGAAAGTATTTCTAGTGGTATTAATTTACATCACCGTTCAATGAATGATAGTGAAACTTGGGCTTGGAGTACAGGTTGTCAAACAGTTTTAGAAGAAGATTTCAAACAAATATTAAAGATTCTAGGAAAATGGAAAAATGGAAAATATATTCAAGGTGTATATGTAGGTAAGATCATAATAGATAGAAGCCAAATTCCATATACTTTACAGGAACGATATAAAAAAAGATATGGAAAGTTTTATTCTAATTGTTTTAATACGAATGATACTGTAATTAATACTTCTAAAGACATTCCTAAATGGTATAAGGATGGGTTAGATGGCTTGATAACAGATGGTGCAAATATAAGTTATGAATATTGGGAAAAGAAGTTAGGGAATAATCTCAAAGTAGGAGAATTTATGGCTATATTACATAAAAACAATAATAGAAAAAAACAGGCTTAAAGTAAGGAAAAACAAGGGTTTTTGTTGAAAAAGGAACGTATGTTTGGTATAATATTAGTATAATAAAATATCGGACATAAGGAGAGGAAGCTTCTCCCTGACAAGAGTATAAGCTTCCTCAACAATCAGTCCCTAAGGACATTTTTAGTATAACATATTAATTCCTTTAGGGCAATGTCCTAAAGGAGGAAAACGTTGAATGAAAACCCAAAAACTAAATAATGAAGTTGTTATTAAGATAGTAGATAATCTTATAGACAAAGAACCTCTTATTGATTGTATAACTGTAAGAAGTGTAGTTGAAAACATATTAAATGATTATGACATTTATACAAAAAAATATCAACTTACAAAGACAGATATTCCTGATAAGATATATCTATACTTAGTATCAAAAAAGCTTGAAGGATTGAGTGATTCCACATTAAAGAATTATAAATATTTATTGGATTTATTTGCGGCAGCTCATTATAATAGGTGTATAGATACAATAACCCAAATTGATATTAAAGTATTTTTAGCTAAGATATTAGAAGGTAAAAAGATTAGTTTAAGTACATATGAAACATATATTGCTTGTTACAAATCATTTTACAGTTGGTTAAGTCAACAAGAATATATCACCAAAAATGTTATGAATGGTATTAAATATCCTAAAAGGAATAAAAACCTTAGAAAAGCTTTAACACTTGAGCAGATAGAGCAATTAAGAGATAGTTGTTTGACTTATAGAGAACGTGCTTTATTAGAGTTTTTACTATCTACGGGATGTAGGGTTAGCGAATTAGTTGGATTATCTGTATCTGACATAGATTGGTCAAGAATGACATTTAGCATTATTGGAAAAGGAAGAAAAGAAAGAAAATGTTATTTTACTTCAAAAACAAGATATTACTTAGAAAAATACTTGAAAATAAGAAAAGGTAATACAGATTGGTTATTCATAAGCAATAGAAAACCTTATAATACTTTAAAAGTAAGAAGCATTGAGAAAGAAATATGTAATATTGGTAAAAGAGTACAAATAAAGGTGTTCCCTCATTTATTACGACATACATTTGCTACATTACTTCTTTGTAATGGGGCTAAAATAGAAGTAGTTCAAGAGTTGTTGGGACATGAAAGTTCAGATACAACACAAGTTTATGCAAAGTTAAGCAAGGAAATAATATATAGTCAATATAAAATGCACATGATTGCTTAAAAATATATAAATTTAATTAAAATTTAAACAGCATTTACCATATTTTTAAATGCTGTTTTATTAATAAAAAAATGGTTCATTTATTGTGGCAAAATAGCTTAATTATTTTGTCAGCATACAGAAGTGAAGGTGACTTTGAATATTACGAATACATGTGGGAAAAAGACGGCATCACTCTTAAAATGGAATTCGAGAAAAATGGTAGAGGTTTGACTTGTATTGAAACAGATGACTATAAAATAAAAGTAAGAGTAAATAAAAAAGATCTAGTTGTCGGTAATGATTACAAGGTACAGTATGAGTGTATTAACAAGAGTGGGAAAGATCTCGATATAGAGATTAAAGGAATAAAAGATAAAAATATAATAAATCACCTTGAATACAAAGGTAACATTAAGGATAGCAAAATAATTGATGGTGAATTTACATTAGATACAATAAAGGAAGAACAAGATAAATATAGAACACACCCATGTGTGACATCAATAATATCAATTAATGGATTGGATGCTACATTCAAAGTAGGAGTTTATCCTAACTTCCCTGTTAAGATGGAGATAGCTAATCAAAATGGATTAAAGAACTTGGAGGAAGAGATAGTTTGTTTTATTAATATAGAAAACAACTTTGACGAAGAAGCCCATGTTGAGTTTTCTTTAATTGATGATGAATGGATTTCATTCAAAGAAAAATCTCAAGTCTGTTCATTGAAAGCAAAAGAAAAGAAATCACTGCCTATAGCGTGTATTCTATCAGATTATGGTTTCTATAGTAAAGAGCTGGAGACAAAAATCAACGCTTCAGGTAAAACCATTAAACATAATGTTAAACTTAGAGGTTCTTTCAGAGGATGTACAGGAAGATATCATGGTGAAGATGATACATGTTACTCCATATATAATGGTAAATATTCTATATCCCTAATGAAAAAAGATAATGCGACTCGTTTTACTAGTATAGGCAAATATGGTGATGATGGTATATTCCTTAGAGCACCACAGATTGGTAAACCTTATACCATAGAACTATTCAACAAAAAAGCTGATTCAGTATCTTTTATTTCCAAAGGAGAATCAGAGATAATAAAGGCTACTTACCAATTAGAAGATTTCAAGAATATAGTTCTTGATTATTATGTGGAATTATTTCAAAATGGTATAGCCAAGACATACTGTGAAATTAAAAATGTTTCAGAGGATTATACCTATAAAGAATTAATTTATTGTCAAAGAGCTTTCTATCTATTAAAGGATGTCTTATTACCAATGGATGGTAAAGTAGTTAGAACTCCTAATTTGGATGGAATATTGACAAAACAATGGGACTTTAATAAAGTAAGTGAAAACTGGATTTTTAGTGAATATAGTAACATTAGAACAGGTATCGGTTGGCATAACAGTGCTAAAATGAATTTTGATGAGGTATTTGTAATAGTTGATACAGAAATCAATAATCTGTTACCTGGAAAAAGCTTTATTACTGAGCCAGTAACATATACAATTGATACATTTGAAACATGGCAGGATTTTAGAAAATATATGGGAAATACACAGGATATTAGTTATGGAAGTATCAATCAAAGCTTTGAATGCAGAATAAATAATAATAATCCTTTTATAGAAAATCATATGGAAGTTGAGTTTAAAGAGATTAAGAAAATACCTGCAGTTGGTTCAGCTAAGATAACATCCAAAAATAATTTGTTCCAACCTGTAAATGAACCACTTGATTTTATTGATAATAAATCCAGGCTAAAATGTTCTTACGAAAATAAATCTGATATGGATATCATAAAGATGAATGTCAGTTTAGATGTAAAAGATATTGAAAGAGAAAGAGCAGTATTTTTTAAAGGTACCCAAAAAGTTGCTTCAAATATAAGTACGGTTCAAGGTAAAGAAGTTTATGAATTTGATAATGGAATTATCAAAATAAAAGCTTCACCTGATTTTTCTCAGGGTATCTATTCATTGATACATAAAGACAATGAATGGTTGGATAATAGTTTTCCAGAACCAACTGTAAAGAGTTGGTGGAATTTTTGGACTGGAGGATATTCATACATCTCAAATAAGCTTAGTTTTGCTTCATTAGCGAAAGAAAAGAAAAAAGCCGAATTCGTAAGCTTAGAGGATAACTTTGGAAATGTATGGTCGGGTATAAAAACTACCCTAGATATAGTAGAGAATGAGGAATACAGAGGTATTAGTATAGACCAATATTTCTTATTGCTTCCAGGTATACCTGTTTTATGTGATTTTCCGATCATAAAACAACACAGTCCTAAGTATATAGAAGATCATCCTTTTGGACATATGATGTTCATTAAACAAGGAGACAATCTAGAAGACAACTGGGTAGTACAGAGTGACAGAGGCGAAAAAACTATTTATAAATGCGGTAAAACGGAATTTGACCTATATTCTAATCATATTTCTGTTCATGGTTCTAATAATACTGAGTTCAGAATGATTTATTTAATAAATGATAATGAGCCAATTGAATTCTGTAATACTAATGGTATATCAATAGAGGGACATACGAATTATATAAGCTGTGATACTGGTACATCTATTATGCAGAATCCTTCATTTATAGTTTTCAGCAAAGACAATTTGAACGAAGTTATGCTAGAGGATTTATTTAAAATAAGATTTGATATATTATAATTAAAAATAAGAAATCTTTACAAGGAGAATTTTATGGAGATAATAGATGCTCATGTACATTTTTCAAAAATAGAATCTTTCATTCATACTGCAAATAATATTTCCCTGGTTGATTGTTCTTATGAGGGATATTATGATGAATTTAATAAAAATGGCATAGCAGCTAGTATTGGTATGGGCGTTGAAGAAAACAGGGAAGGCAGCTTCCCTGATACTTCATGCCACAATCCAATGCTATTAGACTTAGAGAATGAAAGACCTCATAATATGTATGAATGTATAGGAATTAATCCAGTATTGCTAACAGGTATAACCAAAGATGAACAACTAGGGAAGATTGAATACCATATCAATAATAATACTGTAGTTGGTATTAAACTCTACGCTGGCTATTATCATTATCATGTATATGATGACATATATAAACCTATTTATGAATTAGCTGTTAAATATAGTTTGCCGGTTGTAATACATTCAGGTGATACTTATTCAGAAAGAGGGCTGCTAAAATATTCCAAGCCTTTAGAAGTAGATGAGATAGCTGGTGTCTATAGAGATATCAATTTTGTCATAGCTCATCTAGGCGACCCATGGGTAATGGATTGCGCAGAAGTAATATATAAGAACAGCAATGTATATACAGATATTTCAGGTTTGATTGTTGGGGACAAAAAACAAGTTAATTATATGATGAAACAAAAACTTTTCATGAACCACATTAAAAGAGCATTAGTTTATGCTAATAACTACAAAAAGATACTATATGGTTCCGATTGGCCTTTGGTAGATACTAACGCATATATTGGATTTGTTAAAAAACTCATACCCAAAAAATATTATAAAGATGTTTTCTACGCTAATGCAAAAAGAGTATTCAATTTGTAGCCAATAACATGCTATAATATTAATTATCAAATACTATGAGAGGTAAAACTATGAAGATAACATTTGAAGAAATAGACAAAATTGGAGCCAATTTAACTGAAACGAGCTAGAGCTTTTTATGAAAAAATAGGTTATAAAGAATTTGATAGAATCAAGGATTTTGTTTATTATGAAGGTAATTGGAGAGAAGACATAAGAATGGAAAAATACTTATAATCAGCATATCTATTAACTAATTTAAAATTTCATTATATTTTTATCAAAATATGGAACTTTTTCAAAATGTTTACGTCTAAGATATATAAGTTAAAAATAAATGACATTATTGCCATTTACTAAACTTGATTAATTATGATAGTTAAGAAAGGGGAATGAGTAATGAAGAAAAAAGTAGTAAGTTTAGTATTGATGGCTGTACTTTTTATAACTTTATTTAATGGTAGTTCCATATATAAAGGAATTGATGTAAACGCAGAGGAATTTAGAAATGGATTTGCACTTATACCACAGAAGTTTGATAGTACAGGAATCAATACAAAAACAACATTCTTATTAAAAGCAGATGATGACAAGTCTTTGACACTTGATGAAATTAAACAAGGTTTAAAAATTGATGGAGATATAGAATTCAGTGCTAAAAAATCTGAAGAGGGTTTCATAATAACTCTTGCTAAGGAGTTAGAAAAAAATAGTTTATATACATTTAGTTTTAAAGACATAACTTGGACATTCCAAACAATGTCTGACTTCTCATTGCTAGGTGTATTACCACGTAATGAATCCGTTAATGTTCCAACTAATACAGGAATAGAATTTTACTTTAGTCATGACAATGCTGACGCAAAAGATTTTTTTGAAATTAGTCCAAAAGTAAATGGGAAATTCGAGACTCATGGAAATGTTGTTGTTTTTGCTCCAAAAGGTGGTTTAGAGCCTAAAACACTTTACACTGTAACGATCAAAAAAGGACTAAAACTTAATGAATCTGAACAAGTATTAAAAGAGGACTATGTTTTCAGTTTTGAAACAGCCCCTAAGAAAAATGATGAATACAAAAAGCCAGATGGTTATTTTAATTTCATGAATATAATAAATGAATTTTCAACTTCAGAAAAACCAATAATTCCAATGGATTATTATGTTTATAATGAAAAATTAGCAAAAACTCCAATCTCAGTAGATGTTTACTCTTATAAATCCATGGATGATTTTGCTGCTGCTATAAGCAAATATAATAAAATACCAAGATGGTCTTATTTTGGTCATGAAGATGAAAAGATTGAGACAAAAGGTCTTTCAAAAGTCATGGATTTTGAGCAGCCTATAGATATTGAAGACTATAATCAAAAATTTATTAATCTACCTGATAAATTACCTAATGGATATTATATAATAGATTGCAGATGGGAAGATATTACTTTCCAAACATTCGTACAAGTAACAGACCTTAGTTTTTACTATATGAGTTCTGGTGAAAGAGATATTATTTTGTACAGAGCTGCAAATACAACAGGGAACTCCAATAATCCTTCTACAGATAGTAAAAATATTATATGGTTGAATGATTTGAAAACAGGTAAACCGGTTAAAAATGGTGTTGTAACATTATATGAAGGAAAAGAAACTTATAAAAGCAATGAAAAAGGTATCGTAGAAATTAATAGAAAGAATAATGATAAAACAGAAAATACCATATACAAAATAGAAGCAGGTAACAAAAGTGCAGTATTAGTAGATTTTGCTATGTATGGTGGAGATTCTGCAAGTAAATATTATTGGAAGTACTTCCAAACAGACAGGGGCATGTATAAGCCTGATGATACAGTAGAATTCTGGGGATTTCTACAGAACAGATATGATGATGAAAGAATAGAAGATATCACTGTAGAAATATCACAAGGCGGATGGTTCTATTGGGATTATTTACCATTCTCTGAGGAGATGCCATACGAAAAAACAACTATAGAAACTGATAACGGTTTTTATAATGGCAAAATAAAATTACCTAATCTAGAAGAAGGCAGCTATCAGATATCTGTTAAACATAAGGATCAGGTTATATCAACCAGTTATATTGATGTAAAGAATTATGTAAAACCAGCTTATAAGATTGAGCTTTCAAAAGACAAAGAAGCCATATTCCTTAATGAAGCAGTGAATTTTGATATAAATACACTATTTTTTGAAGGAACCCCAGTTTCTAATCTAGATGTAAATTATAATATCAATGGTTTGGAACGTAAAAATGGAACAATGACTTCTGACAAAAAAGGTAATGTTAGTGTTTCTTACACTCCAAAATATGTAGAAGGAACTCAAGGTATCAGTAATATTAGAATAAATGCATACGCACAGCTTCCTGAATCTGGTGAGATCTATGGAAATGAAGAAGTAAGGGTATTCATAAATGATATCAATGTAGATATTAATAGCCAAATAGAAGGAAAAGAAGGTACTCTAGCTGTTCAAGTAAATAAATATGATTTGACAAGACTAAATAATGATACTGCCAAAGATTATAATGATTACTTAGGAGAAGCTAAAGAAGATCAAAAGATAACAGGAACAGTATACAAAAATGAGTGGAAGAAAAAAGAGATTGGTGAATACTATGATTTCATCAATAAAGTTGTAAGAAAACAATATGAATATTATAAAGAAACTACTAAAGTAAAAGATGTTGTGTTAGTAACAGATAAAGATGGAAAAGCAAAGATTAAGGTAACCTTACCAGATGTAAGAGATTGCTATTATACTGCAGAACTTAACACAGTTGATTCTTATGGTAGAAAAATGAAATTCAGCCAATACTTTGGAAATTATAGGATGCCTAATCCTCCTAGTTCAAGTGAAAATATGGAAGACCACTATATGTTAAAAGGTGATAAAGACTCTTATGACGTTGACGAAGAAATGAATATCAAGTTTGTCAATAATGATAAGTTATTAGAAAAAGGTAGTTTCCTATATGTAACAGCTCAAAATGGAATAAAGGATTATGAAGTCAATAATTCTCCAGAGTATAATAAAATATTTGATGAAAGTTCTATACCAAATGTAGAGATTAGGGGAATATACTTTAATGGAAAAACTTACGTAGAAGCTGAGAGTTTTTCTCCAAGATTAGATTTTGAAAAGAACAGGATTATATTTACTGCTGAGACAGATAAAGATAATTATAAACCTGGAGATTTGTGTAAAGTCTCATTAAAAGCTATGGTATATTCAAAAGAAGAAAATAAAAATATACCTGCAAAAGATGTATATGTAAATGCAAGTCTAATTGACGAAGCATTACTAAAATTAAATGATAATGAAATAGACACATTAGAAGAATTATACCAATGGGTTCAAGGAGGTATTGGCAGCACTTACGGTTCACATAACAACATGAGTAATAACATGAACCATTTTGGATTAAGATTTGGCATGGCTACAGAAAAATGTTGTGATGAAGCTGTTAGTGAATCTGCAATGCCAATGAATGGTAATTTTGATTCAGCTGATATTTATGTAAGATCCGTATTTAAAGATACTGCATTGTTCAGGACAATAAAATTGGATGAAAACGGTGAGGGAACATTCACATTTAGATTACCTGATAATGTAACTTCATGGCGTATGACATTTGCAGGTATTTCAAAAACATTGAAGGCTGGGTCTAATAAAGAAGAACTTATAGTATCATTACCATATTTCATCAACACAAGTCTTAACAAGACATATTTAGTAGGGGATAAACCATATATAGGGGTTAGTGTATATGGAAAAGAATTAAAAGAAGGAGAAAATGTTAAATATCAAGTAACAGCAGAAGGAACGGATTATGAAGTAACAGCTACTGGAAAAGCCTTTGAAAGAGTCAACATCCCTCTATGGGAAATGAAAGAAGAGGGAACTTATGATATAGTAGTAAAAGCAATTTCAGAATCAGGCTATACTGATGGTATCAAACAGACAATAAATGTAGTAAAGACATACCATGAGATGAAAGTAGCAGATTACTATGATTTAGTTAAGGGCATGAAAATCAAGACTAACGATAGAGGTATTACAAATTTAACAATGGTTGATAAAGGAAGAGGTAAATTCATACCTGAACTATATTCGTTAATGTACAGTAGTGGTAAGAGAATAGATCAAAAATATTTGTCTTACAAGGCAAGTAAAATGCTTACTGATACATTTGATATGAAAGATATTTTAAAAGATGAGGTTAAATTATCAGATTATCAAGTGAATGATGGTGGATTTGCAATACTTCCATATGCTGAAAGCGATATAGAAACAACTGTTAAGTTATTACCTATAATAAAAGATGATATAAATACAGAAAAAGTTAAAAAGTATTTATACAACGAATTAGGAAACGATAAAAGCAGAAACAAGGCAGCAGCCCTTTATGGATTAGCAGTTTTAGAAGAGCCAGTATTATTAGATATTCAAAAACTAGAGAAAATATCTAATCTTAATCTAAAAGATTACCTATATCTAGCAATTGCATATAGTGAACTTGGTGATAGCTATAAAGCAACTAACATATATGATAACAAGATAGCTAGGTATGAAGAAGAGTATAAAACAGTAAAAAGAATAAAATATGGAAAGTCAGAAGATAAATACTTAGAGTATACAGCTCTTATGATGATGCTGGCTTCTAAGTTGGATATGGATGACAAAGATTTATATTATGAATATGTAACTACAACTTATTCAAAAGAAATACTAGTAAATAGTGAAAAATTAACTTATATAATAGGCGAGATAGACAAAGTAAATACCAAAGAACCAAAAATAACCTATACTTATCAAGGAAAAGCTTATGAAAAAGTAATTAAAGATGGCTGGCCTATAACCATTGATATACCTTCGGTTAATCTTAATCAGTTCAAGGTTAATAGTGTAGAGGGAGATGTGGCATTAATAGCAGTTTATAATAAAGCACTAATTAATAATAGTAAACAAGATGATAATTTAACAGTTAAGAGAGAATATTATAATTATACTACAGGCAAGAAGACTAATACATTTAACCAATCTGATATTGTTAAAGTAGTCATAGATGTGGATATTGACAAAGATGCTATTGATAAGTATTATACTGTTACTGATTTTGCACCATCAGGTCTTGTACCTATTGAATATTCAGGAAACTTTGGTCTTCGTCATGATGGATGGTACTATTATAAAGATGTTGAAGGACAAAAAGTAACAATGCATATTAGTAAGAATTATGAATATGATAAGGAATTATACTATTATGCTAGAGTCATTACACCAGGAACTTATAAAGCTGATGGAACTATCGTTTCTGGTAATAAGGTAAAAGAAAGTATT
The DNA here is from genome assembly GCF_036985595.1 of Vallitalea maricola. Lineage (NCBI taxonomy): Bacteria > Bacillati > Bacillota > Clostridia > Lachnospirales > Vallitaleaceae > Vallitalea > Vallitalea maricola. The sequence goes on from NZ_BTPU01000005.1 coordinate 120,400, forward strand.
AAAATTTCAGATACTGATGAGATAGTAATAATTAAGTAGGTTATATTCTAGGGCAACCACCGTAAGGTGGTTGTTTTTATGTATTGACGAATGGTATATATTGTTGTATTGTTATAGTTGCAAATAATGATTAATATTAGATTGTTATTAATTTCTTGGAAGGGAAGGGAGCAAATGAAAGTAGCAATTATTGGTGCAGGAAATGGCGGTACTAAATTACTTAAGTTATTTAAGGATATGGACAATGTAATTATTGGACTAGTAGTTGATAAGAATTATGATGCACCAGGAATAATATTAGCGAAAAAATGTGGCATTAAATATACTGATGATATGAGTAATATTGACAATAATATTGATGTTATAATAGAAGCAACTGGAATTAAAAAGATTGCTGATGAGGTAAAAGACAAATTCCCGCAAAAACAGATTGTTGATTCTCAGATGGCAGAATTGATGATGAGAATAGTTGATAAACAAGTATCTATAAGTGACCAGCTAAATAACCAGTTAGATATAATTAATAATACAACAGAAGTATTGAAAAAAGAAATGGACAAAGTTTCTATCACAACAAAACTTCTTAATGATGTGAGCCATAATTTGATTCATTCTTCAAATGAATCAAAACAGTACATAACACAAACAGATGAAATAATCAATTCGGTTAATCATATAACACAGCAAATCAAGATATTAGGATTGAATGCCAATATAGAAGCTGCAAGAGCAGGTGAACATGGTAGAGGTTTTTCCGTTGTAGCTAATGAAGTACAAAAGTTATCTGATAATACTAAAATGTTTGCTGATGAGATTTCAGGATTATTAAAGTCTTTATCTACTGAAAATGAAAATATCAATAACCAAATTGAAAAACTAGGCAGTCTCACAGAAGAACAAGATGATATGGCATCTAATGTCAATGGTGTAATAGAAAAATTAGTTTCAAAAGTAGCTAAATAGATTAAATTTAACTCTCCTATTATAAGTTCCTACAAAAAAGGGAATTATCTATATGATGGTGAAACCAATGAGTGGTTAACCAAAATGTAGAAATAGGAGAGATTTATTTTGAAAAAAAATTTACATGTTGGTTTTGATATAGGTTCTACAACAATTAAGATTGTAGTACTTAATCAACATAAAAAAATAATATTCAGTAAATATAAAAGACACTATTCTGATATAAAAGAAAGTGTCAAAGAGCTGATTAAAGAGGTATATGATAAATACACTGACAGTAATATAACAATAAATGTCAGCGGTTCGGCTGGACTTGGGATATCTGAAAAACTAGATATACCTTTCATTCAAGAAGTAATATCTTGCAGTCTAGCTATAGAAAATCTTGCACCTAAAACAGATGTAGCTATTGAACTTGGTGGAGAAGATGCTAAGATAATTTATTTTACTAATGGAGTTGAACAAAGGATGAATGGTACTTGTGCTGGAGGTACAGGTGCATTCATAGATCAAATGGCTTCATTACTAAAAACAGATCCAATAGGACTTAATGAATTGGCAAAGAATTACAATAATATTTATCCTATTGCGGCAAGATGCGGTGTATTTGCAAAAAGCGATATACAGCCATTACTTAATGAAGGGGCAGCAAAAGAGGATATAGCTGTATCCATCTTTCAAAGTATTGTTACACAAACAATCAGCAATCTGGCATGTGGAAGACCTATAAAAGGTAATGTGGCTTTTCTAGGAGGTCCACTGTATTTTTTATCTGAACTAAGAAAAAGATTCATTAAAACCCTAAAATTGAAGGAAGACCAAGTCATATTCCCTGATGATTCCCATTATTTTATTGCTATAGGGGCTGCAATCAACTCAATAAAAGATAATTCTATAACAACAAAGGAATTATACGATAGACTAGAAGAGTTAGATAAAAGCACAGATTATGGGGTTAAAAGATTAAGAGCGTTATTTAGGGATACTGATGATCTAGATAAATTCAGAAGAAGACATACAAGAGACAGTGTACCTAGAAAAGATTTATCTAATTACAGAGAAAAATGCTATCTAGGAATAGATGCTGGGTCAACTACTACAAAAATAATTTTGATGGGAGACAATTATGAGATACTTTATAGCTATTATAACAGTAATGAAGGACGGCCATTAAAAATTGTAATAGATGTTCTAGCAGATATTTATAATAAACTGCCAGATGGTGCTAAGATTGTTAAAACAGCTGTTACAGGATATGGAGAAGGATTAATAAAAAGTGCATTAAAGATAGATATAGGAGAAATTGAGACAGTTGCACATTACAAGGCGGCAGAACGATTTTTGCCAGGAGTTGAATTCATATTAGATATTGGCGGACAAGATATGAAATGCTTGAAGGTGAAAAATGGTGTAATAGAGAATATCATGCTTAATGAAGCATGTAGTTCAGGTTGCGGTTCTTTTCTTGAAACATTCGCCAAATCTCTCAATCTAACAATAGAAGAATTCAGCCAAAAAGCTCTTTTCGCAGAAGAGCCAGTTGACCTAGGTTCAAGATGTACAGTTTTCATGAATTCCAGAGTAAAACAAGCCCAAAAAGAAGGCGCCACAATAGGTGATATATCAGCAGGATTATCCTATTCATTGATTAATAATGCTTTACAAAAAGTTATCAAGATAAAGAATCCAGAGGAAATGGGAGAGAAGATAATAGTTCAAGGCGGTACTTTTTACAATGATGCAGTTCTTAGGAGTTTTGAATTAATATCATGCAGACAGGTAGTAAGACCAGAAATATCGGGAATGATGGGAGCGTATGGATGCGCATTAATTGCAAAAGAGAGATATATCAAGGGGGAATTAACAAGTCTATTGACAAAAGATAAACTGAATAATTTCAACAGAAAGATACATCATCGTAGATGTGGTTTATGTGCTAATAATTGCTTGCTTACAATAAATGAATTTCAAGATGGAAGAAGTTTTGTAAGTGGCAATCGTTGTGAAAGAGGAAGTGGTGCTAGGCATATTGAACAAAACCTGCCAAATCTATATCAATACAAATTACAACGATTGTTCAGTTATAAGCCTCTAAGTAAGGAAAAAGCAAAAGCAGTAATAGGAATTCCTAGAGTCATGAATATATACCAAAATTATCCACTTTGGTTTACATTCCTTACAGAATTAGGTTTCAGAGTGCTAATTTCTCCAAGGAGTAATAAGAAAATTTATGAAAAAGGAATGGACACAATACCATCTGAATCAGCTTGTTATCCAGCAAAGATTACTCATGGACATATTATGAGTCTAGTAGAAAAACAAGTGGATATGATATTCTATCCATGTATATTCTATGAGAAAAAAGAATTTGCATCAAGTGATAATCATCTAAACTGTGCACTTGTAATCTCTTATCCAGAGGTTATAAAAAACAATATGAAAATACTTGAAGAGAAAAATATCAAATTCCTAGATCCATTTTTGACTTTGGATAATAAGAATGCTCTGGCTAAGGTACTACATGAGACTTTTAAAGATTATGGCGTGGATAAGAAACAAGTAGATAGAGCATTAAAAATTGCTTGGGATGAAAATGAAGCCTTCAAAGAGGATATAAGGAAAAAGGGAGAAGAGACCTTAGAATATCTAAAAGAAACAGGTAAGAAAGGGATAGTTCTATGTGGAAGACCATATCATATAGACCCTGAAATAAATCATGGAATACCAGAATTAATAAATAATCTAGGTATGGTAGTGCTAACAGAAGATTCAGTTGCTCATTTAGGTAAAATAAATAATCCATTAAGAGTGGTCGACCAATGGACATACCACTCAAGGACCTATAGAGCTGCCAGTTTTGTAACAACAACAGATTATCTTGAAATAGTTCAGCTTAACTCATTTGGCTGCGGATTGGATGCCATAGCAACAGATATGGTAGCTGAGATATTAGAAAATAATAATAAGCTGTACACATTGATAAAAATAGATGAAGTCAATAATCTAGGAGCTGCAAGAATAAGACTCAGATCATTGAAAGCGGCAATGGATGAAAGACAAAAAAATAGGATTACACCTATGCATGTAAAGGATTTTTATAAAAAGAGGATATTTACACAAGAAATGAAAAAAACTCATACTATTCTTGCTCCACAGTTATCTCCTATACACTTTGAATTACTGGAGAAAGCTATAAACAGTTGTGGTTACAATCTTAAAATACTTCCACATGTCAATGAAAAAGTATTGAAAGAGGGGCTTAAATACGTTAATAATGATACATGCTATCCTTCTATTTTAATAGTGGGGCAGATACTATGTGCATTAAAGAATGGTAACTATGATAGAAACAATACTTCAGTTATAATATCTCAGACTGGAGGAGTTTGCAGAGCTACTAATTATATAGCCATCATTAGAAAAGCATTACAAGACGCTGGATTTTCTGATATTCCTGTTTTATCATTGAATGCAGTGGGATATGAAAAAAATCCAGGATTCAAATTGAATTTAACTATGATAAATAAGATGATTATGTCAATATTGTACGGAGACCTGTTCATGCAATTAATATATAGGACAAGACCTTATGAAAAGATAAAAGGTTCAACAAAAAGGTTGCATGACAAATGGAAAAAAATATGTATAGATAACATAACTAATAATAGTAAGCTTAGACCAGATATAATAAGGGGTATAGTAAATGATTTTGACAAAATACCTCTATATGATGTTAGAAAACCAAAAGTAGGCTTGACAGGAGAAATATTTGTTAAATTCAATCCATTCTCCAATAATCAAATAGTAAAAATGATTGAAAAAGAGGGCGGAGAAGCAGTTGTACCTGATTTAATTGATTTCTTCTTATATAGTGTATATAATGCTAAGTTTAAAAGCAGGTATCTAGGTAAAAGTAAAGTAAAAGCTTTGGCTTGTGATATTGCTATTAAATATGTGGAAGCATTTAGAAGACATCAAAGAGAAGCACTTAAAAATAGTAATAGATTCCAGAATTCAAGGACTATTGGACAACTAGCCAGAGGAGCACAAAATATTCTTTCTCTAGGTAATCATGCTGGTGAAGGTTGGTTCTTGACAGCTGAGATGGTTGAATTACTAGATAGTGGTGTGAAAAATATCATATGTATGCAGCCTTTTGCTTGTCTGCCTAACCATGTAACAGGAAAAGGAATGTTAAGAGCTCTAAAAGAAAAATACCCAGAAGCTAACCTATTAACAGTAGATTATGATCCAGGAGCTAGTGAAGTGAATCAACTTAATAGAATAAAATTAATGTTTGCAGTAGCATTCAAAGATCTGGAGAATACTGAGAAATTAGTAGAGAAGAAAAAAATAAAATAGAATAAAAAGGGGCTGTAGGATAATATACCAAAAATGTATTATCCCACAGCACTTTATTTATTGATATCCTACACTATATATTACTTTATTCGCTAACATTTATTGGGTTCTTTAGTTTTCGAGCAATATAAATGAAAATAACAAATTCCACTATTATTACACCATAACATATTAATAGATTTTTAGTTAATCCATATACTATAAAAGCTACAAAGGATATAAGACCAGCTATTAACGCATACGGTAATTGGGATGTAAAGTGAGCATCCAGTTTTGCTTGAGCTCCTGTAGCTGAGAGTACGGTGGTATCACTTATTGGTGAGCAGTGATCTCCAAGGATAGCACCACTTAATACGGCAGCCATAGCTGGTAACATCATCGAAGGGTCAGTTGCGGCTAATATCTTACCAACAATTGGTAACAATAAACCAAAAGTTCCCCAGCTGGTTCCAGTCATAAAAGCAATAAAACTTCCTATTATAAACATTATAGGTATCAATAGACTAGGATTCATTTGAGAGGTTTCAATCCAATCAGCCAAATATTGACCAGTGTTAAGTTTATCTATAACTTCAACTAGTGTCCAAGCAGTAATTAATATTATTGATGCAGGTAGCATAGAACTGATACCTGCCTTAGCAGCACGGAAAAGATGCTTTACTGAAACTTCCCCAGTGGATATAGCAAATATAGTTGCTATGATTGTAGTGATTACAGAACCACGGAAGAGTGGAAGAGTAATATCTACAGATAACATTTGACTAATGTCCCATTTGGCTTCATATAACATACCACCTAAGATTAAGATGATTAGTGATAGGATGGTGATGATTAATGCCCACTTAGAACCTTTGTTAGTAACTGCTTGTACATGAGAAATATCTTCAGCTGATTTGGAACAGCTGATATCATTTCCTTCTTCAGCTTTTTTTTCATAAGTTTTCATTTTACCAATGTTAATATTGAATTTTATAACTATAAATACCATTATAAGAGCTACAATAGCGTAAAACTGCATAGGAATCATTCGCCAATAAGCACCAGTTCCAGTGGTTGCAGTATAACCTACTTTTTTGAAAACACCTGTTAATGTACCGATTATGTAAGCTCCCCATGTAGATATTGGTAATAAGATAACTACTGGAGCACTAGTTGAATCAATGATATATGAGAGTTTGGCACGACTGATACTATAACGGTCTGTGATAGGTTTTGAGATTTCACCTATAACTAAAGCATTGAAGTAATCATCAATAAAGATAACAATTCCTAGAATCCATGCAACAATTTGTGCTGCTTTCTTATTCTTGATCTTTGAAACTGCAAAATCAGCAAATGCTTTTGTGGAATTAGTAATTGTTAATAGAGTTGTGATAATTCCTAGTAACAATAAAAAACCTACTATTGGCATGTGCCAAGAAAAATCTGTTATTATTTCCCAAACTGTTGTACCTATGTAAGATACTGTATCTAACACATTGAAGCCATGTGCAATTAAAGAACCTATGATAATTCCAACAGATAGTGACATGATAACTTTTTTGGTTATGATAACTAATACAATCATTATGATTGCTGGTACTAAACTTAATAAAAGTTCCATAATTTCCTCCTCCTATTTCCTTTTTCTGATGAATAAATTAGCTAAGTTTTATAACATTAAAAAAAAGACAATAGTTACACTATTGTCTGAAAGTATCTTATTCAAATAATAGCGCCTTCACTACGATAGGTAGTGAGAGTGATAAGTCTATTAAACTTAACTCCAACATTATTTCTTGGCGGAAAATAATGCTTCGGCAGATCATCCTTTCATCATACTTTATTCGCTTGCCAAGCTAGGTTATGATTACTAATAATCTCTGCGCCTCTATTATGCTTATTCTATTGTCAGTATTGAATTATACAGGAGGATAATGTATAATGTCAAGTTAAATTTATTATTATTAGCCTTTTTTAGGTATGTTACTTTCTTTGTTAAATATTTCAATGAGTTCTTTTACAGCTACATCTATGTTACTAGAATCTACTTCATAATCAAAAGTACCATAATATTTTTTCCATTTCTTATACATTGGGTCATAATAATTATCAAGTAGTAAACCTACAAAATCATGAAGATTACCATTTTCAATGTATTCATGCATTAAGTTGTAATCATGATTGGACATATATGATTTTATTGTGGTAAGTGAATTTTTTATAAAAGATAGATTTTCTTCAAAAGTACCATTAGTTTCCATGTAATCATCTAACAATCTCTGTATTCTAATTTCCTTATCAAGATTGACAAGTACATGGATACCTGTTTTGATATGATTGATAGCATATGCTGGGACGACTCTTTTACCTATTTTTGAGCTTTCTGCTTCAACAAATACAAGGGAGTTATTAAAAGATATGGTTTTATCATAGACATAAGATTCAAATACTTTTTGTGGAGGCTGTTCACCTAAACCTACACCACCAAATACTGAACCACGATGGTTAGCTAATCCTTCAAGGTCAAGTACAGGCATTCCAGCTTTTTCTAGAGCTTTTAACAACAAAGTTTTACTACAACCAGTGTAGCCGTGTAAAACAATATATGGAGATGGAAGACTTAGTCTTTTTTCGAAGTCTTTTAAAATATAGGTTCTGTATGCTTTATATCCACCTTCTAGTTGATAAGCTGGGAGGTGCATCAAAGATATAACTGTAGCGATAGATTTACTTCTAAGACCGCCTCTCCAACAGAATATAACGATTTTACTATACCCTTTTGCTGTTTTTTTAATCTTTGCATAGATTTCTGGCAGTTTCTGGCAAGCTATTTCAAAACCTTCTTCTTTTGCAGTTATTTTATTAACATTTTTATAAGTATGTCCAAGATAGGCTCTTTCCTCATTATTGAAGATAGGTACGTTGACAGCTCCTGGTATTGTTCCTTCCTCAAATTCCTTAGTAGTTCTAACATCTATGAAAATAACTCTATCCATATGAAGACATTTATCAATAGATATGGTTTCCATTATAATTTCCTCTTTTCGAAGTATTTCTAGTTAGTTTGATATATATTATTATTTATCGTTGCTTAGTAAGCAGGGTTATACTATAATGATGGTATCAAAATCAATTTGTTGTATTGTTAATCTATAATTACTTTTATACTATAGTATACAGTATTAGTAATATATAATTCAATAACTATTTTAAAATTAAACTTACAGGAGGCATACAATGGATATTTACGGAAAATCACTTAAGATGCATGAAGAGAATAAGGGTAAGATTGAAATTGTTTCAAAAGTTAAAGTATCTAACAAGGATGAATTGAGTCTTGCATATTCACCAGGGGTTGCAGAGCCTTGTAGGAAAATAGCTGAAGATGAAAATAATATATACAAATATACTTCAAAAGGTAATATGGTTGCCGTTATCACAGATGGTTCAGCAGTTCTTGGATTAGGGAATATTGGACCAAAGGCTGCATTGCCTGTTATGGAAGGTAAGTCCATACTTTTTAAGAAATTCGGTAACGTTGATTCATTTCCATTATGTTTAGATACACAAGATACTGAGGAGATCATTAATATATGTAAAAATTTGACTCCTTCACTTGGCGGTATTAACCTAGAAGATATATCAGCTCCTAGATGTGTTGAAATAGAGAGAAGGTTAATAGAAGAATTAGATATTCCAGTATTCCATGATGACCAACATGGTACTGCAATTATTGTGACCGCTGCATTACTTAATGCTTGTAAATTGACAGGTAAGAATCCAAAGGAGTTAAAAGTTGTTGTCAGTGGAGCAGGAGCTGCCGGCAGCTCTATCGTTCGCATGATTCATAATTATGGAGTAGGAGATATAATATCTGTTGATATAGATGGAATCATTAATTCCAAACGTGAAAACTTGGATTTCTTACAGAAAGAAATTCTTGAAATAACTAATAAGGAAGACATTGAAGGTGATTTATCAGCAGCTATGAAAAACGCTGATGCATTTATTGGTGTATCAGCTGGTAATATAGTATCTCAGGAAATGATTAAATCCATGAATGATAATCCTTTTGTATTTGCAATGGCTAATCCTGTACCTGAGATTATGCCAGAAGACGCAAAAAAAGCAGGAGCAAGAATAATAGGTACTGGTAGAAGTGATTATCCTAACCAGATAAATAATGTTCTAGCCTTCCCAGGCATCTTTAGAGGAGCATTAGATGTGGGAGCTAAAAAAATCAATGAAGAGATGAAATTAGCAGCAGCTTATGCTATTGCTTCCGTAATTGACGAAAAAGAACTTCGTGAAGATTATATTGTTCCATCACCATTTGATGAACGTGTAGTACAAGCCGTAGCAGAAGCAGTCGCAATAAAAGCCGTTGAAACTGGTGTGGTAAGACAAAAATAAATTATTGATAATTTTATGTTCTTCATAATGTGCAATAATAGAAAAAGTGAGTTGCGTGTAATTCGTGATTCACTTTTTTCGCAATTATAAAGAAATATTTTGCTTCTAGCTTTTTTAATTGTCTATTTCTAATATAAATAGCAAGAAATAGCCTCAGCTTGCTTAATTAAGAAGTAAAATTTTTTTGTGATTATATTGACGGTTACTTCATAGCAAAATAGTATATGTATATGTGGAGTAGTGAGGCAGGACGCCGAACCCAGCTTTTTGCTCAGGACGAGCAAGTAGCTGGCGTAACATATACATATACTATTTTGCAAAAACCAAGTCAGAATAAAACAATTTTACTGACCTACTTGCACAAATAAAATATACTTAAATACTATATTGACAAAATTGCTTTATAGACATATAATGTTAGTAAATAACTATATAAGAATATTATTATATACTTAAGGAGGTAGCTAATGAAGATTGATACAATGGAAGTTAATGTTTTAAAAGCATTGGCACATCCAGTAAGGCTAGAAATAGTAAAAAAGCTATTTGATGGCGAAAGATGTGTGTGTCAATTATGTGATGATAATGAGTATTCACAAGCTAACATGTCACAACATCTAAAACTTCTAAAAGATGCGGATATAGTGAATACCAGAAAAGATGGTAATAAGGTTATATATAACATCAAACATGAAGAAGTTAAAGATATTATTACGTTAGTGAATAAATTAGTAAGGACAGAGATTAATAAATTACTTGATAGTGAGGTATAGATATGTTTAATTGGTTGGACTATTTAGCACAAGCTTTTGTTACCAAAGTAACAGGATTATCTATGGATAGCAAATGGGGAAGTAGTATACATTTTTTCATATATGATACAATCAAGATTATTATTTTGTTGAGTATCATGATATTCCTAATTTCATATATACGCAGTTACTTCCCACCAGAAAAGACAAAAAGGATTCTTGCAAAATTCAGTGGTATAAAAGGTAATATAATGGCATCGCTATTAGGTATTGTTACACCTTTTTGTTCTTGTTCATCTGTGCCTATTTTTATAGGATTTGTTGAAGCAGGAGTACCATTGGGACTTACATTCTCATTTCTTATTACATCACCAATAGTTAATGAAGCTGCATTTATTATATTACTTGGCTTATTTGGATGGAAGTTAGCTGTTGTTTATGTAATTACAGGAGTTATTGTTGGAGTTGTAGGTGGACTTATTATTGGAAAAATGAAGATGGAAAAAGAAGTTGAAGAATATGTCTACAATACAAAAGTAGCTCAGATTGATCCAAAAGAATTGACTGTAAATGAAAGGATATCTTTTGCTACACAAAATGTAAAAGATATAGTTAAAAGAATTTGGTTATTCTTAATAATAGGTATTGGAATTGGAGCAGCAATACATGGATGGGTTCCAAAAGACTTTCTTGCAAATTATGCAGGTGAAAATAATCCATTTGCTGTACTTATCGCTGTTGTGTGTGGAATTCCACTCTATTCAAATGCAATGGGTACAATACCTATTGCACAGGCACTTATAGGCAAGGGAGTTGGTATAGGTACAGCACTTTCATTTATGATGGCTGTAACAGCTTTATCTGCACCTGAATTGGTTCTTCTTAGAAAGGTCATAAAACCTAGATTGATAGTTTGGTTTGTCATTGTAACTGGAATAGGTATATTAATGACGGGCTATCTATTTAACTTTATTGGGCATTTATTGATGTAATATAAAAATAATTTATTATTAAAATGGAGGTAATACAAATGGTTATTAAAATTTTAGGAGGCGGTTGTAAAAACTGTCAAAATCTATACAAAAATACTTTGGAAGCATTAGAAACAGTAGGTATAGAAGCCCAGGTATTGAAGGTTGAAGATATTAATGAAATCATGTCTTATGGTGTTATGAAGACACCAGCATTAGTTGTTGATGATCAAGTAAAGATTATGGGACGTGTAGCTAAATATAAAGAATTGGTGAAAATGTTTGAAACTAACTAAAACAAATTGTTATATAATAAATATAATTAAATAATACAATTTTATATTGTATTATTTGGAATAATGAGGCAACTATAAAACTTGATAAATCCCATAAATTAGTGTATAATATCAAATGATGTAAAAATAGAAGTAAAAAATATTAGTATTTGATGTGCAAGGTACATGATGCTTTCGTGCAGTATGTATTCAAACATGTCAAAAAAATGGTTTAATTATATAAGACATTTTTATACCATTTTTTTAAAGAAAGAAAGTATTTTTGAAAATATTTGATTTGAACTGGGGTTTGTTTTGGGTCTATATTATTAGGCAAAAAACTATGCTACTATTATATAGTGGCGTAATGTGAATATATTTATTATATGAAACATAAACACTCTAACTCTGATCCTAAAGAGTTAGAGTGTTTTTTTTAAGTTTAATGTTATAGAACTAATAAAGAGTAAACATTAAGATGCTTCAATACTTAAAATTTTAATACTACTTTATTCAAATGAAAATAATTAATTTTAATGGATTAAAACAGACAAATTACCCAAAATAATATAGAGGTACTTAATGTATATTAAAGAATAATGTGGGTTAATTATTGGAAAAACACATGGTTTTTGTAAGCATTAGTTATACCCCATATATAAATAACAAAAATGGAGGATTATATGGAAAAAGAAAATTTAAGCAAAAAACTATATTCAAAAAACTTTAAAAAATGGGGATTTGATATGAATTTATTCGTATCAATAGTATCAGCAATATTAGTATTAGGATTTATTATCTTTACTATTGCTAAGCCAACATTATCAGCAAAGACTTTCAAAGATATTAATGATAGTTTGAATAAAAATTTTAACTGGTTATATGTATTGACTATTAACCTTTCATTCATATTTTTATTGGTTGTTGGGATTTCTAAGCTTGGAAGAATAAGATTAGGTGGATTTAATGCAAAACCAGAGTATAGTAATTTTTCTTGGTATGCTATGTTATTCAGCGCAGGTATAGGTATAGGTATATTCTTCTATGGTGTAGCAGAACCTATCTATCACTTAGATATTCCACAAGAACTTAATTCAGGGTCAACATATGATAATTTTAAAATGATGTATATGCACTGGGGAGCTCATGCATGGGCACTCTATGGATTAGTAGCTGTAGGTCTAGGTTACTTCGCTTATAATAAGAAACTTCCTTTCTCGTTTAGAAGTTTATTTTATCCATTGATTAAAGATAAGATTTTTGGTATATGGGGAGACATAATTGATACTTTTGCAGTATTAGCAGTATTATTTGGTCTAGCAACCTCATTAGGATTAGGTGCAAATCAAATTAATTCAGGGATGAATTATGTTTTTGGTATACCTATAAACTCAACTGTACAAATCATTTTAATTGTTGTTATAACATTTATTGCGACTTTATCTGTAGTTAGTGGAATATCAAAAGGGATTAAATTATTAAGCCAAGCTAATACAATAATAAGTGGAGTTTTATTAGTAGCTATACTATTAATAGGACCAACAGTTTATATATTATCAACATATATGTCAAGCATAGGTTTATATATAAAAGATTTTTTTAATGTTGGATTTTTTACAGCAACTACATCAGATGGTATTGCATGGCAAGGTACTTGGACAGTATTTTATTGGGCTTGGTGGATATCATGGACACCATTCGTAGGAACTTTCATAGCACGTATTTCCAAGGGAAGAACTATAAGAGAAATAGCTATAGGAACTGTTGCATTACCAACAATTATTATCACGATTGCAATGACTATTCTAGGAGCTTCAGGAGTGTATACAAATAATTTATATGATGGAGTCATCAAAAAAGCAATTGATAACAATATTGCAACAGCTATGTTTGAGATGTTTAAATATCTTATAGAATCACCAGCAGTTCAGATGATATTTTCGTTTGTAGCTATTATAGCTATTGTTTTATTCTTTGTAACAAGTAGTGATTCAGGTTCATTGGTTGTTGATAATTTGACTAGTGGAGGTAAGCAGGACTCACCTAAAACACAAAGAGTATTTTGGGCATTAATGGAAGGACTTATTGCGTTATCTGTCTTATTGCTAGGTGGAGAACATGCCCTAAAGACCATACAATCAGCAGTAGTTATTACAGGATTGCCATTTGCTATACTTTTAATAATAATGATGTATTCTCTTTCAAAAGAACTTAAAAAGAGTTACAAGAAACATGAATATAATACAATTCTTAAGCTTAAGAGAAGAATGGACAAACTAGATGATGATGTTGATTATAAGTAATTTTTTAAAGTAATTCTGAAAAAGATTACCTTTTTGTCACTGATGGTAATTTATTATTAGAATGTATTATAAAAAAATAAATATTATAATTGAAATAGAATTAAAACAATGTTATATTAAATACTATAACATATTTTGGGAGGGTTGAATTATGGATTTATATAACATTGTTGATAATCAGCATTTAGATAAATTTGCTGAATTACAAAGCTATTGTTTCGGGGTAGATAAGGAATTAATCAAATTTGAATTAGACAATATGTTTGGGAAAGATGATTCAATTATATTAGGTGCATTTGAGGATAATTTGTTACAGGGAGCATTGGTAATTAATGATTTTGAAATCTATTGGCATAGTTTGGAAGTTAAAATGGGTGGTATAGGTGGTGTAGCTACTTTTCCAGAAGCTAGACAGAATCATGTTGTTGAGAAGTTATTGATAGAATCCCTTAAGATGATGAATGATAATAATCAAGTATTTTCATTGCTTGCTCCTTTTGCATACTCTTTCTATAGAAAGTATGGTTGGGAGTATGGAAGTAGGAATAAGAAATTAGAAATAAGTATTAATGATTTATCACATTTTAAAAGTGGTGATTTTAGTGTAAAACCTATTAACAAAGATCATATCCATCAAATAAAGAAAATCTACGAACATTTTTATTGTAATTATAATGGTGCTACCAAAAGGACTAATCTAAGATGGGAACTGATTTTTGCTAGAAACGCTAAGAATGATATTCATAGTTATGGTGTTTTTGATGATGAAGATAAATTGAGAGGCTATATCTCCTATAAGATAAATAGTGATGGAATGATTGTACAAGAAATAGTATATGATTCATTAGAAGTAAGAAAACAATTAATGAGATTCATCTTTGTACATAGAGCTCAGTTTGATAAAGTAACTTTGAAAGTTCCTCATGATAATAACTTAGACATATTGTTAAAGAATCCAAGACAACATATGGAAGTATCATCGGGTATGATGGTTCGTATAATTAACGCTAAAAAAATACTTGAAATGTATCCATATAAGGATATCAATGATCTAAAATTCAGTATATCCGTTGAAGATAAATATGCATCTTGGAACAACAATACATTTGAAATAAATATTTATGATAATAATGTTGAAGTTAAAGAGAATGAACATATTGAACCTGATATCAGCTGCTCAATTCAGGTTTTATCACAAATAGTATTTGGCTTCTTAAGTTGGGAAGAGGCGATGGAATTAGAGTTAATTACTTGTAATGATGATATGATAATAGGCAAGTTAAATAATTCTATGCCTAAGAGATGTTCTTATGTAACAGATCCATTCTAATAAATAAATAATTGACAAATATAATATATTGTGGATTCATCAGTTGTACTGATTGATGATTATATAATAATGAAAAGGGGTTGTGGGATAATACATTTTTAATGTGTAATGTATTATATCACAACCCCTTATATGATATTTATAAATTCCTTGCTAATAGATATCCTGATTTTGTAGCTTCAAATACTTTACCTTGTTTGAAGGAATCTCCAATGTTATATATTTCAGGAGCAGTATTTGCTTTAACAAGGTCATAATATAAAGTATCAATAGGCCTACCGCCTATAGCCATTACAACTAAATCAGCTTCTATTTTCATTTCTTTTTCTTCTGATATAATATCTTTGGCAAGAGGATTAACTATATTTTCAGGTAGTAATGGTGCCCAAGTAATATAAGGGTCAGGTACAGTGTTAGATATATTCTTGGTAACTATGATACCATCTTCTTCAATACTTTTTAATTTGGTACAATTATGTAATTTAACATTGTTTTCTTCAAGATAATGTATCATATAGCCTCTGTTAGCAGTACAAACATGGTTCATGAAGTAAGGTTCCATTTCTATGACATCAACTGTTTTATCCATTTCACTTTTCAACATATAGGCTGTTTCGCATCCTACAACACCACCACCGATTACTACGATATTTCTGCAATCTTTGGCTAAATCCTTATTAAGAAGCAGCTCCGTTGCTAATACAACATTATTTCTATCATAGCCTGGTAGCTTAGGAATAATCTGTTTTACACCTATAGCTGTAACTATTACATCGAAGTTTTCTGCTTTTAGACCTTCTACAGTGGCTGTAGTATTAGGTCTATATATCAATTCATATTTGGAACTGGTTTTACTTATTATAGTGCTGAGGTAATTATTATAATTTTGAATATCAAATTTTATTTTTGGGACTCCACCAGATATAAGTAGTCCACCAGCTTTATCATTTTTATCTATCAATGTTACTTCGTGACCTCTTTTTGCAGCAGTCACAGCACAAGTAACACCAGCAGGTCCAGCACCTATAACAGCTATTCTCTTCTTGTTGGAGGCAATAGGGAATTCTTCTTCATATAGATTTTCAAAACCAGTTCTAGGATTAATAGCACATTGTGGATGACCACCCTCCACAAATTCATTTATGCATCCCTCTTGACATCCTATGCAAGGTATAATCTCATCTACTTTGTTAGCATATACTTTATTAGGCCAATATGGGTCAGAGAGAAGAGGTCTTCCTAACATAATCATATCACAAGAGTTGTCACATAGAGCTTGTTCAGCTAAATCAGGATAACCTAACTTGCCAACACCAGCAATAGGAACTTCAATTCCTGCATTTGATAGAATATTATTTTTATCAAAATATTCTTTGACTATCTTGGAAACTTCTAAGAAACATCCAGGAGGCATTGGTCCTGGTGGATGAGGTAACCACCAGTTATCATAACATCCAAGGTCCACATCAAATATATCCACTCCAGCTTTCACTAGATTCTTCATATAATCTAGAGTCATCTCAACAGTTCTTTCATTTTTGAATTTCTTGAGGGACTTAACTGCTGACATTTTTTCTCCATATGTTTCATTAAGTACTAATGATAAATCAATCCTATACATTATAGGATAATTTTTACCGCATCTATTTCTGATTTCTTTTACTAATTTTATACCGAATCTCTGCCAATCAGAGTATCTACCTATTTTTCTTCTATTGAAAGCAGGGTTGGTCAATTGTTCTAATAGATATCCCTCGTGTCCATGCAAATAAACGCCATCAATAAGCGCTGCTTTTGAATCAGCCGCCGCTTGACCAGATTTTTTAATGATTTTTTTTAGTTTTCTATCAGATAGCCTTAATGATGGTACACCTGGCATATAGTAATTAGGATTGAATGAAGCAGATACAGGGAACTTGTGCATACTTACTACACATTGTGGATTCCCGACTCTTCCAAGACCAGGGCTTATCTGAAGGAATATCTTAGCGCCAAACGAGTGACAATTCTCTGCAATATCTCTCCAAGGTGCAAAAGTTGTTCTGGATCTGTCTATTCTAGGAAAGTAGGTCAGGTCGCCTTTTTCTATTATGGAATTATCAATACCATAACTTATTGGTATTAATCCTGTAGTAATTAAACCAACACCGCCTTTTGCTCTTTCTGTAAAATAACTGATCATCTTTTCGCTGGGTCTACCAGATTCATCACACATAGATATGTTTCCCATAGGTGCCATTATCAACCTGTTCTTAATTTTGGTTTTATTAATTGTTATTGGTGAGAACAGGTTAGTGTAGGGATACAATGAAGAAGTCATTTTGCCTCGTTCTAGAAGTGTATCGTCATGGAACCAATTTCCATAACTACTAGTCAAATCCTTAATCCGTTCTTGATAAGATATCATATTTCTCCTCCTTAAGTTAGAATTTCAATTACTCATAAGTCATTATATAAAATATTTATTATGACAAAGTATTTGTATATGTATATTATTAAATCCACCTTAATATGGCTCCAAATATAACTAATCCTAAAATATCCACAGCAAATATAATACCAACAGTTATAAGTTTGTTTTTTATTTTTTTCATATCATGAACTATATAGCACATAGCAATAAAAGGCATATAACCAATGAGAAGTATCAACCAAGGACAATATGGCTGCCACCAAGAATATTCCCAGGTAAGAACACCAATTCTATTTAATATTATTTCTACTATGACAAATAAAATTGAATTGAAAACAACGAGAAAATATCTGTTAGGAATACCTAGTATCTTTTTCTTTTTATCTTTTGGTAACATCTTGGCACAGGCAATTCCTGCAACCAGAAACATGAACGTTATTTCAATGTTGAGTCCAATAAGAATCAAATAAGCACTTTTGGTCGGAGCTCCCCAAACAGGTGCATAGCCAGAGAAATGAAATACTAATGAGTTCCATATTTCATTGAACCAATCCATCCCCCAAAAAGCAAGTCCAGCTAATAGAACATTCCAATTTCTTTTTTCTACTTCAACGGCGTAGATATATATTACAATAATTAAGATGGGTATGATATACCATTGAAAATTAGATGTAGTCCGTAAAATTTCTAACCCTTGTTTTGCAGAAACAGTCATACTATTACCTCCCTATTTTTTAATAACAAAAAAGTATATAATTTATCAGTAAATTATTTATAGTATGGTTTTAGTAGTTTTGGGTAATAGATTAGGTAATTGAATATAGAAATGGGTCAAACCATATGTTTATTATATCACAAGTAATAATTTTAAAGCTAGTAAAGTATTCTTG
>NZ_BTPU01000006.1:0-58042 GCF_036985595.1 Vallitalea maricola
TCTTATAATTAGAGGGTTAGTTTTTTATTCAAGTATATTTATTTAGTCTACATTAAGTCCAGCAATTTTGGCCATTTCAATAATTGATTGTCTAGATACTTTCTTTCCATAATAGTCAATTAAATCATCCATATTGCCAGTGAATATATCAGCAGGCTGATATTTCTTAAGTATGATTTGTTCATTATCGACATAAATTTCAAGAGCATCTTTTTCTTTAATATCAAAATTCCTACGTATTTCAATTGGTAAAGTTATTCTACCTAATTCATCAAGTTTTCTAACAATTCCTGTTGATTTCATAATATTTCCCCCTCAAACCGTTATGTTTATCCTATATAAGAATAACACAAAAGGTAATAAGTGTCAATAAAATGGATAATCTTGTAAATATAATCTTTTTTTGACGAATATTATAAAGTAAGTATTATTTATCATCTTTAACGCAAATAATAATATATATAATGTTGAAATATAGGAATAAAGAAGGTATAGTTAAAGAAGTAATAATTATCTAGAATCTATCAAAGGAGAACGTAAAATGGAATATAGTATTTTTGATATTATTGGACCAGTAATGATTGGACCTTCCAGTTCACATACTGCTGGGGCAGCCAAAATTGGTTATATTGCTAGAGAAATTTTTGGTAAGGAAGTAAGTGAAGTAAGATTTTATCTTCATGGATCATTTGCAAAAACTTATTTAGGGCATGGTACTGATAAAGCACTGTTATCAGGAGTAATGGGTTTTCTTCCAGATGATGAAAGACTTAGAAATGCATATGAGATAGCTGAGAAAAAGGGAATCAAGTATAAATTCAATTCAAAAGATTTAGGAGATGTTCATCCTAACACGGTAAGGATTAATATGTTTTCAAAAGACGGTCATGAAATGATGGTAATGGGTTCCTCTATTGGCGGAGGTAAAGTTTCCATTATAAAAATAAATGATTTTGATGTTGATTTCAATGGAGAATATACTACGTTGATTACAAAACATCTAGATAGACCTGGAGTAATGGCAGCTATTACATCAATCTTAGCTAAAGATAGGGTTAATATTGCATTTATGAAGTTATACAGAGATGCTAAAGGAGATTATGCCAGACTTATTTTAGAATCTGATGAAGAGATTGAAATGTGTGTACTAGAGGATATTAAAAAAATAGATTATGTAGATGATGTAACTAAAATAGATAAGTTAAAACTATAATATCAATGACTTGAAAAGGGTGAGGTAATGAATTATAAAAATGGGAAAGAGCTATTAGCAATATGTAAAGAAAAGAATCTGGCAATATATGATGTAGCAATTTTAAATGAAAGTATTAATAGCTCTCTAACTAAAGAGGAAATATATAATGCAATGAAAAATAATCTAGATATAATGAAAAATTCAATTGAAAAGGGTCTTGATGAAAAGGAAAAGAATATAAAGGGCTTTATGATCGGCGGGGAAGCAAAAAAGTTAAAAAGATTCTATGAAAACAATAAATCCATATGTGGAAAAACAATGTCCAAAGCTATTAGTTATGCTCTTAGTGTAATGGAAGTAAATGTTTCTATGGGGAGAATCGTAGCTTGTCCTACAGCAGGTTCATGTGGAGTATTACCAGCGGTACTTTTAGCTGTACAAGAAAAATTTGACCTAGATGAAGAAACTGTTGTAAAGGGATTATTAACTTCTAGTGCGGTAGGTATTATCATTGGTAAGAATGCTTGTCTATCAGGAGCAGAAGGGGGATGTCAAGCTGAGGTAGGGTCTGCATCAGCAATGGTAGCAGCAGCAATTGTGGAGATGCTGGGAGGAACACCGGAACAAGCCTTGAATGCATCAGCGATTGCACTTAAAAACCTAATGGGGCTGATTTGTGACCCTGTGGCAGGTCTTGTAGAAGCTCCATGTGCAAAAAGAAATGCTATAGGTACTTCTAATGCTATGATTTCAGCAGAAATGACTCTAGCTGGTATCAAAAGTGTAATACCATTTGACGAGGTAGTCATAGCTATGGGAAAAGTAGGGAAAATGCTGCCAGTCAATCTTAGAGAAACAGCAGAAGGTGGTATAGCAACTACACCTACAGGTAGAAAATTGAGAAAGAAAATATTTGGGGAAGATAAAATAAACTAATTTTAATATAGAGTTATCCATTTACGTTTTGCATTAATGAAAAAGGGGTATTAGCTTCCAATTATTGCTAGACTATGTATTATTGGATAACTCTATTTTTTATGCTATAGGAAAGATTCCATAACTGATTAGAATATATAAAGAAAATTATTAAATATTTTATTAAAATTAACGTAACTTTTTATGGATTTATTCGTATTAATTATAGAGCATGTTTAACATAGGAATTATAATAATTATTATATGAATATCTTGGAGGCAAATAACTTGGAAATTAATGTTGAATTACTAAAGCAAGGTGATAATAATGAGTTCGAGAGTTTTGTACATAACTATAGATTATCAGCTGAAAATTTCGCAATGAACATAGTGCATGATAATTATTTGGCACAAGATATAGTACAAGATAGTTTTGCAAAATTATATGTATATAGAGATAAAATTGATAAGAATAAATCTATAAAATCTTACTTTTTCTCAATTATAAGGAATAAGGCGATAGATCATATTAGAAAAAGTAAAAGAGAGATGTCCCTCGAATTTGAAATAATAAATTGTTCATCCCCAGAAAATATAATACTCAAACAAGAAAGAAATGAGCTTATAAATGAGACTATAAACAGGCTTAAACCCATACAACGATATGCAATATATTTATATGTATATGAAAATCTTAACTACAAAGAGATCGCATTAGTTCTAGGGAAGACGGAAAAACAGATAAAAGCTATAATATTTCGTGCACGTAAGAAACTAAAAACTAAAATTAATAGTATCAATTGACTGATATTAATATAAGGAATGAGAGATAAATATAGGAGTTGATTATATGGAAAATAATCATAATGATTATGTGGAGCAGGTTTGGAAAAAAGTAAGATGGATGGAATATGAAAGGATTCAAAAAGATAAAGCAGAGTTAGCTTCCAAGTTGATTAAACAAAGAGAAAGAAAAGTAAAGCTTAAGCTGTTTGGATGTTTTTCATTGATTATTATGGTTTTCATCATTTTATTTAAATTTGATTTAACTGTTATTTTATCAGGGGGAGCAGTACTATTCATTGTAGCTTTATATTATGAAAATATTATTGAAAGAAAAATATACAGGAGGATTATAGATGAAAATATGTATTAGAGATTTGAATAAAAGTTATAGTGATAAACAAGTACTCAATAATATTAACCTGGAACTAGAAAATGGCATGCATGGTCTACTTGGACCTAATGGAGCAGGAAAAACAACACTTATGAGAATTCTAACAACTTTATTACCTAAGACTTCAGGAGAAATTACTTATGATGGTATAAAAGTTGAGAATAAAAAAGAAGTAAGAAAAATAATAGGATATTTACCACAAGAATTTTCTTTATATCCCAATATGTCAGTATATGAAACTGTAGAATATTTTTATTTGTTATCAGATATAAAACCTACAAAATCAAAGATATTATGTTTGTTAGAAGAAGTACATCTTGAAACTTGTAGAAAACTTAAGGTAAAAGCATTATCCGGAGGTATGAAAAGAAGACTTGGTATTGCAATAGCTCTTATAAATGACCCAAAAGTATTAATTGTAGATGAACCAACAGCAGGACTGGATCCAGAAGAAAGAATAAGATTCCGTAATTTATTATCGGATTTTAGTAAAGATAAAGTTATTATATTATCTACCCATATCGTTGAAGATATAGCGTTAAGCTGTAGAAGTCTAACAGTAATAAAAGAAGGTAATATCAAATATAGTGGGAAAGTTAGTGATTTCATCAAGATTGGTAAAAATAAGGTTTGGAAATTTCCTATTGAAATTGATAAGCTGGATGAAATTAAAAAGGAATATTTAGTTGTTTCAACTGTATTAGAAGAAGATAGGGCGAACTTGAAAATTATCTCCCAGATTAAACCAAAAGGTGCTGAACCTGTTAATCCTACTTTAGAAGATGCTTACATGAGTTTGATGCAGGAGGTAGATGAAAATGTTCTGGAAATTGGTTAATAAAGAAATTAAATATCAATTGAAAAGTATTACCTTTGGTATTTTCTGCGTTTTTGTAGTTTTATTTTATATTACTCAATTTGTTGGAGATATCAATATGGAAGAAGTATATACTAATTCTCCACGAGATTTATTAGTAGAAGGTAGTGTCTATTATAAAAGCAATCTAGAAGATGAGTCTAGTATAGGTTTTAATCAAAAATTAGATATGTTACATAATTTATTAGAGAATGATGTGAAAAATAAAAGCTTTGTAGTTTTATCAGAACTGTCTGTAGTTGAGATAGAAGAATTGAACAATGAACAGTTAGAGGTAGTATCAATTATAAAAAAACAAATAGAAGAGAAAGATATATCAGAGCAAGAATATCATAATATATTACAACAGGTTCATAATGAGCTTGGACATATAAACATGTATGAAGATGATAAAATCAAAAATCTAGCAGCAAAGAAAGTATTGTTTGAAGAAACTCTTAAAAGAGAAGAAGAGATAAGGAAATCAGAAAAAGTTACAGGTTCTTATGCAAGGTTGTTTGCTGATTACATAGGAATTGCTGTAGGATTCTTTTCTGTTTTTATAGCAGCTTTCTCCTTGATTAGAGATAGGAAATATAAAGCTTATGAGATTATTTATACAAAAAAAATATCTTCAATAAAATATGTTATAAGTAAATATATAGGAAATGTTTTATTAATGATGATTGTCGTATTGATATTAGCAGGTTATTCAACTATAGATTTCGCAAATCATTATGATAAGATTGATTATTTTGCTTTCATTAAAATATCAATAACCTGGATTTTGCCAACAATAATGATTGTAACTTCATTGGCATATATATTACAGGTTGCCTTTGGAAATGGTATATTACCAATAATAGTTCAATTTATTTATTGGAATTACAGTGTACCATTTAGCAGCAGCCAATACAATGTTAGTAAATATATGATTCGATATAATTATGTATCTACATTATCTGAATATCAAAAGGTAGCTAATGATATCATATTCAATAGGATAGTTATAACATTTATTTCTATAGTATTGTTGGTTGGAGCCATATGGATATTCGAGAAGAAAAGAGGTAATATCTGTGGGAAAAATTAAACATACGGCAGGGATATTAAGCTTTAACATAAAGACTCTTCCCAAAGGGATATTAATATTCTGTGTTTCATATACTATCATAATTATCTTTGCATTAAATGTGTCACATACTCTTAATTTCTCACCAATTCATCTTGGAGAATATTTATTGACACCATTAGGAGTATTATTATTCACTCATTTGGCTGGATTTGAAAAAGAGATTAGAGTGTATGAATTAACCTATATAAAAAAAGTACCACATTGTATAATTGTTATATCACGGGTTATTTCCTATATGATTAGTATGTATTTGGTTATATTGATTGTATTTGGCATTGAGAAAGTATTTGGAGCAGAGTTTGTTTTTGTTCATTGTGTTAATGGCAGTTTTATAACTGCATTATATCTAGGGGTTATAGGTATGATTTCAGCTTATCTTACAGGTCAGAGATCAGTAGGGTATATTATACCTTTTGTCTATTATATGCTTGATATGTTCACATTTGGTAGATATACAGGGGGTTTATATCTATTTAGCATGTTAAATGATGATTTTGGTATTAAGATTAATTTGTTAATTGCCTCGGTAGTTATGTTAATCTTATTCTTCATATATCTGTACAAAAAACTATAAAACAATAAGATATTAATTTAGGTGTATATTGAAATAAAGCATACTTTTATTGCATATAAATAGGTAAAAGATTGTATATGGAGTAAGGTATGCTTAATTATTTATGGGCATTTATGATATTGATAGGAGTAATATTCGGTGCATTCAATGGGAAAATGGGTGAAGTAACAGAAGCAGCTATAGAATCATCAAAAGAAGCTGTTAGCTTATGTATTATGTTGGTCGGAGTAGTGGCTATGTGGACTGGACTTATGAAAATTGCAGAAAAGGCTGGGCTTATTAAAGGCTTAACAAAAAAGATGAGACCTATACTCAGATTTTTATTTCCAAAGGTACCTGATAATCATCCAGCACAGAGATATATTGCTACTAATATTATAGCTAACATGCTTGGACTAGGTTGGGGAGCTACACCTCCAGGCTTGAAAGCAATGGAAGAATTGCAGAAGTTAAATAAGGATAAGAGTATAGCTAGTACAGCAATGTGTACATTTTTAATAATAAATATTTCCTCTGTTCAATTAATATCAGTTAACATATTGGCTTATCGTGCCCAATATGGTTCAGAAAATCCAGCAGAAATCATAGGACCTTCCATATTAGCGACAATTATATCTACTTTGGTAGGAGTTATATTTGCAAAAATAATGATGAAGGTGAGTAAAAAATGAAAATTGTCCTTATGATTTCGGATTTTATGATTCCACTTATATTTGTTCTAATTATAGGTTATGGGTTATTGAATAATGTCAAAGTATATGATACATTCATAATTGGAG
The DNA here is from genome assembly GCF_036985595.1 of Vallitalea maricola. Lineage (NCBI taxonomy): Bacteria > Bacillati > Bacillota > Clostridia > Lachnospirales > Vallitaleaceae > Vallitalea > Vallitalea maricola. The sequence continues at coordinate 6,632 of NZ_BTPU01000006.1, forward strand.
CCAAGGAAGGTTTTAAGATTGTTTTACAGATTATGCCTACATTGATTGGGCTAATGGTGGCTGTTGGGATACTTAGAGCATCAGGTTTTTTAGATGTGCTTACCAATGTTTTGACTCCAATAACAAGTAAGATACATTTTCCTTCCGAATTAGTACCAATAGCATTAATGCGAACAGTATCATCCTCAGCTACTACAGGGTTAATACTGGATCTATTCAAGACATATGGTCCAGATTCTCTTATTGGGAGAATGACATCTGTTATGATGGGTTGTACAGAAACTGTTTTTTATACTTTATCAATATATTTTATGACAGTTAAAATCAAGAAAACCAGATATACGTTGACAGGAGCTTTACTAGTTAGTCTAGCTGGTATAATTGCATCAGTAATAATAACTTATAGTGTTTTTGGTAATTAAGTAGTATTTTAATATATTAAAATAGGGGTATTTAAAGGAATAATTGAATAAAGCTCTGCTGCTTGATTAGAGTACATACGTATACAACCATTACTAGCTCTTGTACCAACAGACCAGGGTTTATTAGTTCCATGTATTCCATAAATACCCCAAGGAACACTTAGCTGCATGAAATGTCCGCCGAATTGGTCACCCCATAACCCTTTTTTTATTATTTTCCAAGAACCTTTTGGAGTTGGGGTAGATGGTTTACCAATAGCTACTGGATAATGCTTGATAACCCTATCATTACTTAATAATTTTAGGATTCTATTTTTTAATACAATCTCAATGGAGAATGGATTGTCCTTTTCATCTGGAATAATAATGATATCTCCAACTTTTAGGGTATCTGGATTAGTTATATTATTAGCATAAATAATACTTTTTAAAGGAGTTTTATATTGATAGCTTATCTTTGCTAATGTATCACCTGATTTAATAGTATATTTCATTGAATCACCTTATAAATAATTATAATAAATATTATGTTATAAGTAATGAGATTGTGTTAGGTGTGTAAGCTGTTATTTAATTACTGGAAGTATTTTTGTTTGCGAGCATCTTAAAGATATTTTTTATATGGAAAGTTGAGCCGGAATCGAATTTTGGTGTTACTACATCACAATTTTTACACATTTGATGAAGACTTCTATCCTTCAACATCATTTTCCTAAGGTTTTGATATTTTTCCCCTCTCCAAATATCTATAAGTTTTTCTTTTGTTAGGTCTCCCATAGTAATTTTACCAGTTGCATCATTACAACATAGACTTAATTTGCCATCAGGGCGTACAACTACTTGTTCAAAAGGATACATACAGGATGATTTCAGCTTGAACTTATTATTTGTACGATTATTTGCTTGTCCACCTCTATTGGTCAATACTTCAGTTTCTTTTCTAAGATAGATGAAGACTTTGCAGGCAGATGGATTCTTTTCATTATAGCTGTCGATTATTTTAACCTTCTCATTGGCTTCTAATAGGTCATTGTAATTATCGATTATTAATTTATCTAGATATTTCCTGATCTCTATAAATTTTTCAATAGTCAGTAATGAACCATTAGTGAATAAATATAGCTCTGCATTAGGTAAAGCTTCTCTTGAGCGTTTTAATAAATCAATCAACCGTTTATCCAATAATGGTTCATTATTAGAATATAATCCAAAACTACCAGAATAATTTATTTCACCCAGTTGTGTAATGATAGAAGTAAATAGGGATTCATCCATTATTTTAAAAGGTCTAGGGTCATTGTGTTTATTGACAGGGCAAAAAGCACAGCTGCCATTACATCTATTGATTGTTTCAACCTCAATAGTTTGAAAGACAGGAAATTCCTTCATAGAAACATATTTCTTAGCTAATTTTTTACTTTTATGGGTAAAAAGGCGATCAAAAATAACTACACTTTTTGGTAGTATATGTTTCTCCAATGCCTTAGGACATTTTTTTTCTAAGTAAGATTTAATCTTACCCACACCATTTTTATATGGATTTAATATCATGATATTTCTCCCTTCATCAAAAAAATCTAGTGGATTATAAGTTTATTATTATCAGTTAGACATTATATGAAAAAACTCCCCTATTTTTCTAGTCCTATTTAATGATAGTTAATCTAGTTATTAAATAAAAAAAGCAGTATATATATTATATGTAAAATAAGAACGAAAAATAATTTAAAATGGCCATTTTTATTGACTTCGACAGTTTAACTGATTATACATAGAATTGGATATAATATAAGTAAAGAATTGAAATGAAACTATAATATAAATAGCTAAAATGAGGAGTATTGTTAAAATGATAGATGGGAAAGAATATGTGCATTTACATGTTCATACTGAATATAGTCTAGGTCAAGCTACTTGCAGACTGGAGAAACTTTTTCAAAAAGTAAAGTTAATGAATATGAAAGCCTTAGCTATTACAGATATAAACTCTATAAATGGTGTTATTAGATTTTTACAGTTGGCTAAAGCATATGATATACGTCCTATTATTGGATGTGAATTAAGTGTTGGAAAAGAAGAAAACTTAGTATTGCTGGCTGTTTCATATAAAGGATATGAACAAATACTAAGATGGATTAATTTCGGATTTTCATTACAGCAATTTTCTAAAGGTGAAATTATTGCATTAAGTGGTGGAATAAGAGGTAGTATTTATCAATTATTAAAGGAAAAAAAACGTTATCTAGCCAAAAGGATGGTTCAAAAATATATTGATTCGTTTGGTAATGGAAATTTCTATCTAGAGATCCAAAACCATTTTTTTGAGGATGATGATATTGTGATACAAGAAACTATAAATCTTTCAAAAGAAATGGATGTTCCAGTTGTTGCTACTCATAATATTCATTATCTGGAGCCTGAAGATGCAGTCGAATTAAATATTATTAGAAATGATAAGGGTATAAATATATCAAAAACTGGTCCTTTTTATTTTCCATCCCAAGAGGAAATGAGTGAGAAGTTTTGGAGATTTCCTAATTCAATTCACAATACGTATGTTATTGCAAAACGTTGTAACTATAAAGATTACCATGATATAAATCAGCATACAAGTTATCCTTTTCTAAATTCTAGGAATCATGATAGTTATCTTAAAAAATTATGTTTTGAAGGATTATATAAATATTTTGATTTTACAGAATTAAGTTGTAAGGAACAGGCTAAAATTATAGGAAGATTGAATTATGAGCTAAATATAATCAGTAGAAGAAAATTGAGCCCCTATTTCCTTATAGTATGGGATATAGTTAATTTTGCACGAAAAAGAAAAATTTCTATTGGACCTGGGAGAGGTTCATCTACTGGTAGTCTGGTAGCATTTTTACTTGGTATTACACAAGTAAATCCTATTTTGTATAAATTATCTTTTGAACGTTTTTTAAGCCTAGATCGTAGCGATATACCTGATATAGATATAGATGTTTGTCGGAGAAGAAGAAATGAAATCTTAGAGTATTTAAAGAAAAAATATGGAAATGATAAGGTAGTACATCTGGGTGTTTGTAATACTTTTGGTACACGAGGTTCCATTCGGAAGGCAGGAGAGTTTCTTAATCTAAAAAAACAACAAATAGATGTTATTGCAAGTCTTCTTCCTGCTTTTAGCGGTACAGGTGGTCTTCGTCATTGCCTAGAAACTTTACCTGAACTAAAAAAACTTCCAGTTGACAAAGAGCCGTATAAATCTTTATTTCATTTCGCACAAAAAATAGAAGGATTACCTAATAATTATTCTAGCCATCCATCAGCTGTTTTAATAGGTGATAGATTACCTTTTCTCATTCCTATTAAATTAAGAAATGATGGAGATTCTATTACTACTTTTAATAAAGAAGATATAAAAGAACTTGGTTTATTAAAATATGATTTACTTGGTTTAAGGAATTTAACTATAATTGATGACACTCTTGGTACAATATTAAAAGAAAAAGGTAAAGAGCTTCGTGTAGAGAATATAGGTCTAAATGATAAAGAAACATTTTTAGCACTTAAAGCTGGGAATACTTTAGGATGTTTCCAATTAGAGAGTATGGGCATACGCTATTTATTAAGAAAAATGCAACCTAAAACTATTGAAGAACTTGCAATTTTATTGGCTCTATATCGTCCAGGAGCTTGGAAAGAAGGTATAATAGATACTTATCTTAAAAGAAGAGATGGAAAAGAAAAATATAATTATATCTTATCTCAGATGGAAGATATATTATCTTCTACTTATGGATTAATAATATACCAAGAACAGGTTATGGATATTGCTCATGTAATTGCAGGATATTCTATGGGAGAGGCAGATATCCTGAGACGTGTATTGGCAAAAAAACATTTATATTCTATAGAGGAGTATAAGAAAAAATTTATTCTAGGAGCTTCAAAAAAAGGCTATAAAAAGCAACAAGCTCTTAGAGTATTTAATTTCTTAGAAAGGTTTTCTGGCTATAGTTTTAACAAAGCACATAGTATTTCATATGCCTATATATCCTATTGGACGGTCTATCTAAAGACTCACTATCCAAAAGAATATATGGCTTCTTTGCTAAGCTTACAAGGTGGGTATTTTGACAGACGTGTTTACATCAGAGAAGTTAAAAAAATGGGAATAACTTTGTTATGTCCTGATGTCAATAAAAGTGGAATAGGATTTCAGGTAGAAAAGCAGGGTATCCGTGTTGGAATGGATGCTATAAAAGGATCTGGAGCTAATGCAGTATCTTCCCTTATACACTGTCGAAAAGATGGTAAGTTTATTTCTTTTGAAGATTTTCTTACAAGAATACAAAGATATCAAGTTAATAGATCAGTGCTAAAAGTATGGGTTTTTGTAGGTGCTTGCGATAATTTAGATAATAATAGAAAAAAGATGATTAATTTATTGACATCACCTCAAATTAATATTTTTGAATACCTAACTGAAGACATAGATAAGGATTATTCACAAAAACAGAAGGGAAAGCTGGAAAAAGAATATTTAGGCTATTCATTAAAGAAAGTAGCAACTTATAATATCAAACATTTCTTAAATAAGTACAGGATTATACCCATAGAAAATTTATGGAATACTACTAACAACAAACGGGTAAGAATTGCAGGAGCAATTATTCATTTAAGGAGACAACCTACAAAAACAGGGGAATATCTTTTAATCATAGTGTTACAGGATCATTCTGAAATGGTAGAAATATTAGTTTATCCAAAAACATATGAAATGTACTTATATGAATTAAACCCTCAGGGCATAATAGTAGAGGGCATCCTAACAAATTTAGATACAAGATTATATGTAAAAGCTGAAAAAATAAAGGGATTAGGAGGATAATTATGTTTTATGTTGGAACAGCAGGATACAGTTATGAAGATTGGAAAGGGATATATTATCCAGAGGATTTAGATAAAAAAGAATATCTTGGGTTTTATGCTAAGGAGTTTGATTTTACAGAAGTGAACTCAACTTATTATAAAATGCCTAATAAATTTATGTTATATCATATGCAGAAGAAAACGCCTGATAATTTTCAATTTGTTATTAAGGCTCATAGAGGTTTGACTCATAAAAGAGAGGATAATGATAAACTATTTAATGAATTTAGAGAAGCCTTACAACCACTCATTGAAGTAGATAAACTTGGTTGTATTTTGGCTCAGTTTCCAACTAGTTTTCGTAATAGAGATGAGAATAGGGATTATTTAAGAGATTTTAGAGAACGAATGGGAGATATTCCTATAGTTATTGAATTTCGCCATGAAGAATGGATTGATGATAGAGTTTTTGACCTATTAGAAGAGGAACATTTAGGTTATGTGTGTGTTGATGAACCTCAGTTCAAAACATTAGTTCCTCCTACAGTATGGGCAACTAGTGATATTGGTTATGTTAGATTTCATGGTCGAAATTATAAGAAATGGTGGCACCATGAAAAGACACATGAAAGATATGATTACCTTTATTCAAAGGGCGAACTAGAGGATTGGGTTCCTCATATTTTAAAACTTTCTTCAAAGACCAAAAAAACTTTTGTAAGCATGAATAATCATTATCGTGCTCAAGCTGTAATAAATGGTAGAATGTTACGTAAAATGATTGAAAAGGAGGTTGTATTAACATGATGCTAATGGATGAAAAAGTTAATCTAAATATAGTAAATGATCTTAACTCATTAGAAAAAAAATGTATGGAGACATTTATACCAGATGAGGGAGAACGGGTTGTATTCGGAGAAGGACCTGCAAATGCAAAATTTATGTTAATTGGAGAGGCTCCTGGGGCACATGAGGCAAAGATTGGAAGAGCTTTTATAGGTAACGCAGGAAAAATATTAAATAGATATTTAGAAGAATCAGATATCCACAGAGAATTAGCTTATATTACAAATGTTGTAAAAGTAAGACCACCAGGAAATAGAACACCTAAAAAATCTGAAGTAAATGAATCACTTCCTTTTTTACAAAGACAAATTGAATTGATTAAACCACAAGTAGTTGTTTGTCTTGGTCGTATAGCTGTTCAGGCAATTATCAATCCAAAGGCAAAGATAACAGAAATTCGTGGGGTATGGCAACAAATAAAAAATATACAAATAATGCCTACTTATCACCCCAGCGTTGTTTTCCATGACGAGATTAAGAAAGAATTACTAAAAAAAGATCTATTTGAAGTAGGAAAAATTTTGAAAAAATTATTATAACAGTTATAACCAAGCTTAGTTAATTATTAATATTTTACTTATTTTATCTAATTATAGCAAATACTAGTTTGACAATAATAGCTATTTATTATATACTTCGATTATATTATGGTACAAGGTTAGGTGAGATATGGAAAATACTTATGAAACTTTAAATGATTTACTAGTGAATTTGTTTAATGAGATTATGACAATTGAAGAGAAAGCACTTATAACTGATGAGTTTAGTAATATTTCCATTACAGATATGCATATTATTGAAGCCATAGGATTGGGAAATGGTAGAAATATGTCATCTGTTGCCAAAGATTTAGAAATTACTGTAGGGACATTAACCATTGCTATCAATAATCTTGTTAAAAAAGGTTATGTTAATAGAAATAGAAGTACCAAAGATAGAAGAGTAGTTCTTATCTCCTTGTCAGATCTGGGATTAAAAGTATATAATCATCATGCAACGTTCCACAAAAATATGATAGAAGATATTATAGCAATACTTGACCAAGAAGAAATGAATGTATTCTTAAAAGGTATAGGTGGAATAAATGAATATTTTCAGAAAATGAAATCTAAAAAAGTTAAATATAAAAAGACTAAAAAGAAATAATTAAAAGGCTACCTGTTAAGGTAGCCTTTATTGGTGAATTGCATTGTTTTATGATTGGTGAAAATCATTTTATTATTAATAGTTATTATTTTAATTCGTTAACGATTTTTTGTAAAGCTTCTAAAGCTTCAGCTGGTAACTTATTAAATCCGCCTTTATCAGTTTCAGTAGATTTAACAAAGTTAACTCTGTCAATCATTCTAGCTTTTAATTGGTCAACATATTCAGAATCCTTCATATCTGGAACAAATCCTTCGATTTCCATGATTTGAATATCATTGAATGGAGCCCATGGTACAAATTTAGCAGTACCTTCAATAATAGCTTCTAATGAACCTAAAGTAATTGCAGGTGTAACTTTTTTGCCCATGAAGAATCCAGTATTCAAGATGTAACAATCTACATCGTTATCACTGAATAATTGCTTGAACTTGTTATAATCATCAGCAAGAGGATAAGTTCTGAATGGGTTAGCATATGGTTCTACTACTAGAGCATTAGGGTCTACACCTTCTGCTAATCTTTCAGCTGATGTTCTCTTAGTTGCTAATGTTGCACCCATTACAGAAGCTAATGAAGCTCCGTCTAATTTCATGATTGGTGGAAGTGTAGGGTCTTTCATTAACCAGAAGATAGCATTAACTGGTTCAGCAAATTTATTTTCACGGTTAGGTGACCATAATTTTGATTTAACAGCACGGCCGTTACCGTTTCTTATATCTTCAGTTACAAGAACTACTTTTCCATCATTATCAATTGTTACACCATTGTTTTGTACAGTCAATAAGAATCTATTGTCGTCGTTATCCATTGGGTAATCTTGAGTTTTGTCAAAGTATGATGGCTCAAGTGCTACTGATGAACTGTTTTCAGTTGAAATAATGAATGCATCATCATGAAGTACTGTGATATCATATTTGTCGTTATGTTTTGCATGTGTAATAGTAGATTTTCCTGAACCTGATAATCCGAATACACCTGCAACGAATTTATCTCCATTAGATAAGTTATAACGTTTTTGTCCACCGTGGCAAGCAGCGTATCCGTGTCTGTTAGCTGTTCCCCATCCAAGTGTTAATGTACCTTTTTTGTGTTCTCCGAAGTATCTCATACCAAGTAAAGCAGCGCAGTTATGTGTTGGATCAAAGAAAGTAAGTCCAAGTGGATGATCTGCATGTGCCCAATCAGGATCAGAGAAAATAAAGATATCTCCTTCATTTTCAATTACTTTTGATTTTTCATAAAGGTTATTGTACTCTTCATTTAAGTATTGGAAGTTTAGTAACCAAGAATACATTATGTTTTCGAAACCTTCTGGAATTAAAAGGTGAGCTTTTACCATAAAATCTGCATCTAAGCCAACATAAGCTTGAGCATGATACATTTTACGATATCTAGTATTGTATACGGCTTCTCTGATTTTTGTAGCATATTCTTCTTGATCTACATTTGGTTCACCAATGATTCTTCTTGCAGCTGCACAACGTCCTTTAACAGCACCATCATTGAATAATAATACTTTTGCATCTTCGTCAAGACCAAGTTTTGCTGGTTGATATACAGGAATATCAGTTACAATAGTTCCTGGAGAATTTTTTGCTAATTTGTAAGCTTCCTTAAGAGAGTTTACATTAACTACGTTGTTTCCATAAAATGGTGTCTCGATTGTAGTACGAATTTGTGAAAAGATAGGATTATCTTTTTTAATTTGATCCCAACTATAAGTTCTTTTTGTTGCCATTAGGTATTCCTCCTTCATGTATATTAATTTGTAATAGTATATATATATAAATTCATCACACAGTGATTAATTTATTATCTTTATTATATTAGAAAGTTTATATATTTTTATTAAAAAGTTTTTTAATGACTAAGTCAATTTTTTTATTTTAAAATACTTTCAAATCTTCCCCATGTTAATTATAATATTACGTTTTGCAAATGTCAACCAAGACTTATATAATTAATTATTGAGGTTTTGTTAGGATTTTTAAAGGATTACATATTTTAAAGGATTTTCTAGTAATTTTGTCAATCTTTGAAATAAAAAATAAAAAAATGTCATAAAAAATCATCAGATATTTTTAAAAGTTTGTATCTATTTAAAGTTTGTGTATTAATTAAAAATATATTACTATTTATTATAATAACCATAAAATATTGTCTGGTAATATATATTTTTAAAAATAAAAACCTCCAAAGTAAATCATCTAATTTTAATTATTTAGATGTCTACTTTAGAGGTATCATATCAGTTTTAGTATACGTAATTTTTAATTATTTATTTCTATTAGTAAATTTAACTCTTTCACTTTCTGTAAGGTATTTTTTTCTTAATCTAATGCTATCTGGAGTTATTTCAACTAATTCATCATTATCAATGAATTCTAATGCTTCTTCTAAGCTGAATATTTTTGGTGGTGATAATTTTATTGCATCATCTGCTCCAGATGAACGAGTATTAGTTAATTTTTTATTTTTACATGGATTAACTGTCATATCTTCTTTTCTAGAGTTAATACCTATAATCATACCTTCATATACTTCTGTAGTAGGATGTATAATCATTGTTCCTCTTTGGGAGAGATTGTTAAGTGAGTAAGGCATAGCTGTGCCTTTTTCACCAGAAATCAATACACCATTACCTCTAGAAGGTATTTCGCCTTTGTGAGGTTCGTAAGCTTCAAATGAACGAATTATTGTAGCTTCTCCTCTAGAGTCAGTTATTAGTTCACTTCTGAAACCAAGCAATCCTCTTGTTGGTACAATGAATTCCATACGTGTAAAACCATTGTCTGAAAGCATAACTTCCATTCTACCTTTTCTAAGATTAAGTTTGCTTATTGCAGTTCCAGAATATTCATCAGGGATATTGACAATAACCCTTTCTACTGGTTCAAGCAATTTTCCTTCTTCTCTATGCATAAGAACTTCTGGTTTGGATACGCTTAGTTCGTAACCTTCTCTTCTCATGTTTTCTATTAGTATTGAAAGATGGAGTTCTCCTCTACCAGATACTTTATATCCATCAATACCACCTAATTCATCTACTTTTAGACCAACATTGATTTCTAATTCCTTGTCTAATCTTTCTTTTATATGTCTAGTTGTAACATATTTACCAGATTGTCCTGCAAAAGGAGAATTGTTGACTAAGAAGTTCATTGATAGTGTAGGTTCTTCTATTTTTATTAATTCCATAGGTTCTATATTTTCTGGGTCACAGTATGTTTCACCTATAGAGATATTAGAGATACCTGCTATTACAGCTATATCGCCACTTCTTAATTCTTTTTTAGGTACTTGTTTGAGTCCTTCATAAGTAAATAGTTTGGAAATTTTACCTTTTTCAGTTGTTCCATCCCTTTTACATATAGCGATTGGCTGACCTTCTTTTATTACACCTCTTGAAACTCTACCAATTCCTAATCTACCAATATAGTCATCATATGCTAGAGCGGATATTTGTAGTTGTAGAGGTTCGCTGTTTTTGTCCGGATAAGGTTTTGTATGGTTAACAATGGTTTCAAATAGTGGGGTAAGATCTGTATAATCATCATCCATAGAATATTTTGCTATACCTTCTCTTGCTACTCCGTAGATGATTGGGAAGTCAAGTTGTTCGTCGTTAGCATCAAGTTCTGCGAATAAGTCGAAAGTCATGTCTACAACTTCTTCTGCTCTTTGGTCTTTTTTATCTATTTTATTAATGAATAGTATTGGATTTAAGTTGTGTTCAAGTGATTTTTGAAGTACGAATCTAGTTTGAGGCATAGGACCTTCACTTGAGTCAACCAATAGTATTACTGTGTCAACTGTTTTAATGATTCTTTCTACTTCTGACGAGAAGTCGGAGTGTCCTGGCGTATCTACAATATTGATTTTATAGTCTTTATAGTTTATTGAACAGTTTTTTGAATATATTGTTATTCCACGTTCTCTTTCAAGGTCGTTGCTATCCATTACTTGGTCAACAATTTCTTGGTTTTCACGAAAGATACCACTTTGAGTTAAGAACGCATCTACCAAAGTTGATTTACCTGCATCTACGTGGGCTATTACTGCTATATTTATAATTTTTTGTTCTGACATATTTATACCCTGCTTTCTAATTTTAATGTCTTTTGGTATGTTAAATATTTCTAGCAATATATAATAAATTAAATGATAATTCATTTAAGGTTTTTTAAGAATCATTTATTGCACCAACTATATAGTTTATACGTTATTGGGGAAATAATCAAGTAGAGATTGAGGAACATTTTTGAAAGATGGTAGATAATTAGAGGGAATATGTCCAGAAATTTCAAAATATAGGTTTTAGAAGGGGGGGAGTTAATAAATATGGGTTAGGAGGTGTATTTAGTAGTTGGAATTTATTATGAGGGGGTTATATTCAAGGCTGCGTTGGTATATATAGTTAGTTTTACTTCGCCTTACTCCAAGGAACGGTCTTCGTAAAACTAACTATATATACCGTGTAGTTTCGTGTATTGAATAGATAGGAGTATAAGAGAGGGGAATCTTTGATAGTTTCAGTAGGGTTATAATATTAATAAAACATAGTGAATATGCAAGAAGGTGTAGATGTGAGTTCAATTGATTGAATTGTTATTAAAATAAATTTGTAAAATAATATTGACAGAAATTCAAGTATAGTGTATAATTTTCAACATGAATTCAAGGGTGGATTCTACATAGAAACTCTAATAGATATTAGATAAATGAGTGGACAATGAAGTCCATACGTCAAAAATGACGTATGGGCTTTTTTTATTTATTTTTTATAGGAACTACGTTCTTGTTTAAATTTATTACGTTAGATAAATCATATCGTTATACTGTGTAAGGCAAATGTAGATATGATAGAAATAACGAGTGTAGATAGTATAGGGGAATATGGAGCAGTGAGCCATGGAGGGCGAACTCAGCCGTTTAAACACGGACGTTTAATTGGCTGACGGAATATTCCCCTATACTATCGGAGCGACCGTAGCCCAAATTAGGAACTCAAATTATTCTATCTTTTAGAGGGTAAGCTGTTAAATATATACTAGAAGGGATGGATGAGTAAAATGAATACAGCATTTATAATCAATTCGATGTGGGTACTGATAGCCAGCGTTTTTGTTTTTTTGATGCACGCAGGTTTTGCAATGGTAGAGGTTGGATTTACTCAATCAAAAAATGCAGTAAATATTATCATGAAAAACTTTGTAACTGTTTCAATAGGAGTGATGTGCTATTTCTTTGTGGGTTATTCAATAATGTATGGTACAGATTTTGGTGGTATTATTGGTACGGATATGCTTATGTTGATAGGAAAACCTGAAGATTTAAATGGAATATCCTTTGACGTATTCTTTTTCTTTCAAGCTATATTTGCAGCTACATGTGCAACTATTGTATCAGGAGCTATGGCAGAAAGAACAAAATTTACTTCGTACATAATTTTCTGTTTAGTAGCTACGACTATTATATATCCATTAATAGGTCATTGGATATGGGGAGGAGGATTTTTAGCTGAGCAATTTGGATTTAGAGATTTTGCAGGTGGAACAGCGGTTCATGCTGTAGGAGGTTTTTGTGCATTGATTGGTGCATATATGGTTGGACCTAGAACAGGCAAGTATAGGAGAAATAAACCTGTTGCTATACCAGGACATAATATACCATTAGGAGCACTAGGAGTGTTGATTCTCTGGTTTGGTTGGTTTGGATTTAATCCTGGGAGTACGTTAGATATTACATCTCCAGATACTATACATAGTGCGGTTACAACATTACTTAGCGGGGCTGCTGCAACTTTATCAAGTTTGATATTTTGTTGTTTGAAGTATAAAAATCCTGATGCGCCTCTTACTTTGAATGGTGCTCTTGCAGGATTGGTTGGAATAACGGCAGGAGCTAATGAAATATCTTATGTTGGTGCTATAATAGTAGGTTTATTGAGTGGTATCATTATGATTCTATCTGTAGAGTTTGTGGATTCAAAATTGAAAATTGATGATCCTGTAGGAGCTATATCAGTTCATGGGGTCTGTGGAATATTTGGGACGTTAGCTATAGGTGTTTTTTCAACTAATGGAGGTTTGTTATATGGAGGAGGGCTTAAGGTGCTTAGCTCTCAATTAATTGGGGTAACGGTATGCGGAATAACTGCAATAACTTTGGCTTTTATAACTTTTTGGTTGATTAGATTTTTTGTTGGTTTACGTGTTAGAGAAAAAACAGAAATTAATGGTTTAGATAATATAGAACATGGAATTTCAGCTTATATAAATCTGTGATCATACTGAGAATATTTATAGGTCTATATTAAAAGGGAGGATTATATATGGATAAAATGACTAAAATCGATATTATAACAAGAAGTTCCAAGTTTGAAGAATTAAAAGAAGCTCTTCATGATATTGGTATTACAGGTATGACTGTAACACAAGTTCTAGGCTGTGGTATGCAAAAGGGAATTACCGAGACATATAGAGGTATACCCCTTACTATAAATCTTCTTCCAAAGGTAAAAGTTGAGATGGTAGTATGTGAAGTGCCTGTTGATAAGGTTATTGCAACGGCTAAAAAGGTATTGAAAACAGGACAGATCGGGGACGGAAAGATATTTTTATATCCTGTTGAGAATGTAATAAAGATTAGAACGGGTGAAGAGGGTGTTAAGGCACTCTAGGTAATAAAAAAGTAAATTTGAATATGGTGGGTTTATATTAAGAGCTTAAGTCTTTATAATTAAAAGGCTTAGGCTCAATATGTTTTTTATAATTAGAAATTACTCCTTAAATTTAGTTAATGTAGAAATTTTCATATATATATGATATAATGTTATAAAAATAAATATGTATAAGTAACTCTATTGTTAAGGCGGTAATTTTTAAATGAAGAGAACAACGATTTTATTATCAAGCATAATTTTAACAATTTTTTTAGTAACATCATGTAAAAATGATACTAACATAAATACAAATGACACCGAGATATTAACACAAACTGGGATAGTACAGTTATTAGAAGAAAAAGAATATCTACTAACTAGATTCTACATACCCTATGATGAATATAGAGATATATATGTTAAATATATGAAAGATGGGGAAGCGGTTGATGAGCAATATCTATATATGAATGCTGTAAAAGATGATTTTGAATGGGTACCCATGAAAGATTTTATTGGTAAGGATATAGATGAAACCAGGGAATATTTACTAAGTACAGGTTATCCTCTTGACTCATCTGATAATTTTATACAGATGATGGATGAAGAAATGCATGAAATAGAGATTAGTGATGTTTATCAAGATAATTATAATGAGGATTGGAGCTATGTATTTGTAAGAGAGACATTTCAGAGTAAAACGGACAAATATTATGGTGTCATAAAATATCATTTTGAATTAAAAGATGGTGAGTATAAAATAATTGATAAGGCCCAAAATTATAATTTGTTCTTTACTAATGAAGAATTAAAGACTCTTTCAAAAGAAGAGATTGATGAAAGGATTGAAAATCAACCTTTCAGATATATAAATGATGAACTAGTAGAATATACAAAGACTATTGATTTGAAAAAATTAATTAGTGATATAGAAGAAAAAAACCAAGAGTAACTTTGTGGGTTATAATCTGATGATTGGAGCCATTATATGTAAACCAAAATAAGAATAAGGTTAGTTTCATAAACATTTTATTATTGATTAAAGTATTTATGAGCTAACCTTTTTTGCATTTTACGAAAACATATCATGACATATCTGAAATAGAATAGAATGGTTTTAATATGCATCAAGTAATCTTGAATTGTAATTGGTTTCATTATGAGTCAAATATCTTGACAAGTATATTGTATTATGATATTTTGAATATATAAAATTACATATCTAACTACAAAATAAGTAGATTATAGTTATAATTGATGTATTGATAAATAATAGTTTCGTAGTGAAATAAAGGGGGAGGAATATTGAAGATAAATAATAAATCTATTGATGGAAATAGAAAGGTTCTCCTTAATTATATTAGAGAAAATGAACCTGTATCAAGAACTGATGTATGGAATAATACAGCATTATCTAAGCCAACAGTAACTAGGATAGTAGATGAGCTAATTAAAAGTGATATTCTACTTGAAACAGGTGAAGCTGGAACTGATAATACGACAGTAGGTAGAAAACCCATTCTCTTGAAGGTGAATCCAAAAGCTTTTTACTGTATTGGCTTGGATATTACTAGAACCCTCATAAAAGGAACAATACTTGATATTAATAGAAATATAATTGCTAGAAAAGAAGAAAGCGTAAGATACATAAAAGAAGAAAAAGAATTCCTCGATAATGTAAAAACAGTAATAGAAAAATTGATTTCCCAATCTGGGCTTGATGAAGATAAAATATTAGGAATTGGAATAGGTGTTCCATGTACTGTTGATTACAAGACAGGGATACTAATGGATTTCAACATAAATAAAGAACCAAGACAGATTAATCTTAAGGAGTATCTTGAGAAAATTTTCAAGTTGCCTGTTTATATTGATAATAACGCTAATATCTCTGTTCTAGGTGAATATTGGTATGGTTATGGCAAAGGATATAGAAACATCATTTACATCATGTGCAATCAAGGTGTAGGAAGTGGGATCATTGTTGAAGGAAACATATTAAGGGGTAAAAATAGTGTTGCCGGTGAGATAGGGCATCAAAAAATAGGACAAGATGGCAGACTCTGTACATGCGGTAAAAAAGGCTGTTTGGAGGCATATTGTGGTACGGAAGCTATAGAAACAGAAGTGAAAGATGAATTGACTAGAGGTGCGAAGAGTATAATAACAGATTATATCGGAGAAGATTATGACCAAATTACATTTGAATTAATAAACAAGTGTGCTTCTAATAATGATAAATTATGTAGGAATGTTTTGGATAAGGCTGAAAAAACATTAAGTCTTGGTGTATCTAATATAATCAATATACTTAATCCTGATATGGTTATTCTTTCAGGCGAGTTTTTTAGATACAGAGACAATATAACAGATAGAATTGAATTATATGCAAAAGAGCAGTTGTTCAATTTGGTAGGTGAAGATACATTATTTGTACATAGACAAGATGCTGACATAGTAAATGGAGTTTCAGCTGGTACATTAGTTTATAAAGACATATTTTAAAGTAAAAAAATCACAAGGAGGCTTTACAATGAAGGACTATTACACAATTGGAGAAGGCAAATTAGGGGAAAATAGTAAGATTCCATTAGAGATAATGGATACAGAGGACGATATGTATCATGATATGGCATGGGCTATGTTTGATGCTATAAAAGAAAATAATGAAAATGGTAAAAATACTATATTCATCTGTCCAGTAGGACCAGTTGGTCAATACAAAAGATTTGCAAGAATCGTTAATAAGTATCGTCTTAATCTTAATGACGTATATATATTTAATATGGATGAATATCTTAATGATGACATGACTATGATTGATACAGATGACCCTCTTAGTTTTAAAGGATTTATGGATAGAGAGTTATATGGTAAAATTGACGAAGATATAAATGTTCCCAAAGACCACAGATTTTTCCCTGAACCTGGAAAAGAGAATGAAATATTCGAAAAGATGGAGGAACTTGGTGGAGTTGATATATGTTTTGGCGGTGTAGGTATTAATGGACATGTTGCTTTTAATGAGCCACCAGAAGAATGTGAAAATATAATAGATCAAGAATTTAGAAATATTGGAACTAGAACTCTAAAGATATCAAGAGAAACTAGAACCATCAATGCAGCAGGTGCATTAGGTGGAGCTATTGAGTCATTACCAAAATGGTGTATTACCATTGGTATGAAGGAAATTCTTAGTGCAAAAAAAATACGTCTGTATATGTTTAGAGATTGGCATAGAGCAGTAACAAGACGAGCTATCTATGGTGAGGTAACAGCTAAATTCCCAGTTAGTTTTTTACAAGAACATGATGATGCTAAAATAACTATTTCTAAATATGTAGCAAAGAAACCATATTAATTAAAATAGTAAAAACTAATATATATAAAACAATTATTCTAGCATTATAAAGCACCTATTATAAATTTTATAGGTGCTTTTTGTTATATAGTTATCCATATTATAACTTATTTGTGAAAACTACTAATTATAGTATAGCCTAAAAGAATCTGAAATAATTTAGAAATAAACAACATATTATTTACTGCAAAATAATAGGGTATTATTCCTATATATACTAATAGTGGCAATAAACTAATTATTAAGCTTGGTAACCCTATGATTATTAATTTATTAGTATCTTTTTTCCATTTACCGCATGTATTAATTTCTTTAAAAAATGAAATTAATCCTATACTAATACCAAATAATATTAGACAAATAATTGGAAATATAACTAATAATATATTGTAGTTATACGTTTTTTTTATGTAATTATTAGTATGATTAATAACTTTGTAATTAAAAAATGCAATCACCAAAATTATTATATAATTTATTATATAATTTATATTTGTTTTTTTCATAAGAGTATTCTCCTTTAGAGGTATTTAATTATAAAAATATTATAGTTGAGTTGAATTGATTTGTAATATATATAATATATCATAATTAAACAATAATGTAAATAAGTATTGAAAAATTTCTAACAATATGATATATTTGAAATGATTTGATTATAAAATTACATAAGGAGGAAAAACATGAAAAAGCTTTTGAAAGTAAAAAAATTATTATTAATAGGAGTATTAATTATAATCTCTATATCCACACTACCAGTTAATGCAAAATGTTCTATTGATAATAAAGAAGTAGTATTTAATCAAGAAAAGTTAGAAAAATATTCATCGGTTTTTGAAGAAATGGAAAAATCATTAACTATTGATAAAAAGAATTTGGAAAATTTTAATGTATTAGTCTTAAATAACGGGGAATCAACAAAAATTGTTACATCAACAATTCGTAATGATGATTCGGCAATAGAAACTGTTGGAATTATTTATAGTGAGAAATCATCAACAAGTATAATAGGTGTTGAAGAAACTAAAATAGTAACACATGCTAAACTTTTTATAAGAACAGAAATAAGTAAAGATACTAATTTTAGAGGGGATATTATAATTAAATTATCAAAGATTGAAGGAGAAGTACTTGCTCTATACGATGGAGCAACAGTTAAAGAAATTCAAATAACTGCTGGACAAGGTTCTGTGTTTGATTCAAATAATAATAGAACAGAATCATTTGAAACAACGGGTACTAGCTATAGTAAAAGCTATGATTGGCCATATATGATAATTGATGAAACTCAGTATAGTTATGCAGGACACAATGCTGTTTGGATAATTCAAAGAGGTTCTAGTACATACAATGAAAGGATTTCAGCCGATTATTAATTTTTAAAGATATATTAATAATATCAATAAGTGTATAATAGAAATATTATTTTTAAATATGGTATAAAGAAATAGTCATTACAATAATCTATATAATAGATTTTATACATAGAAAAGTCTATATATAGATTATTTTTTTATTTTGTTGAAATATAAAAAAAATATATACATTCGTGTGTACAAACTATAATATTTGTGATATAATCATTTTATTACAAGCAAAAAAGTAAATTATATAAAAAAATGTACAAAAAAACATTTGTAAATTAAATTAAATTAATTATAGAATATATTAATGTATTGGTAAGCGGGGCGATTTTTTATGAGTAGTAAAAGAGTTACAAGAAAAGATGTAGCAAAACGAGCAGGAGTAACACCAACTATTGTATCGTATGTTACTAATAATAATAGATATGTAAGTCAAGAGAAGAGAGAAAGAGTTCTACAAGCTATAAAAGAATTAGGTTATCACCCTAATACTGTTGCACTAGGCTTGAAATGTAAAAAAAGTTATCATATAGCTTTTATATGTGATGATATAAGTAATGAACACTTTGCAAAAATTGTAATGGATATGGAAGATATAGCCAATGAGAGAGGTTATATTATTTCTTTTTGCAATACAAGAAGAGATGAACAGTATATTAATAAATTAATAAGTAGACAATTTGATGGGGCTATAATAAGTACCGATATCTTAGAAGGAGAATTAATAAATAAATTCCCTGATATTGGCATTCCTACTATTTTATTTGGAAATAGAATACATGAAAATATTTCTAAGGATATTACATTTGTCAATATAGATATTTATGGAGGAACTCTAAGAGCAATGGAGCATCTAGTTAAGGAAGGTCATACAAAAATAGCTTTTGTTGATTCAAGTCTAAAAGAACAGGATACCATAGATTATAATGATCTAAGAGTAAAAGGTTATGCTGAGATTCATGAGAAGTATAACATGGAGCTTAACAAAGATTATATTATTCAAGGTGCAAATGGCTACAAGGATGTTTTTGAAAAAAGTTATCAGTTATTTCAATCTAAGGATAGACCTACTGCGATTTTAGTGAATGACGATATGCATGCTTATATTGTAATGAGTGCAGTCAAGTCCCTTAATCTGCAAGTACCAGAGGATGTATCAATTATAGGATATAACGATACAACTATAGCCAAATATATGGTTCCTAGATTAACAACTGTTGAAATTCCAAGAAAAAAAATAAGCAGGGCAGCATTGGAATTATTAATTGATAAAATAGAAGGAAAAGTTGTAAAAGACATTGATATAGATACTGATTTAATTATTGGTAATACCACAAAATCTATGACACAGTAGAATTATATATTTTTTTGGGGTGTGTACATACGAGTGTATATATTATTTTATATTACAGATTCATTAGAAACAAAATAAATATTTTTACGCTTTCTTTGAAGTGGTGAGATATATTTACATAAGTAATATGTCTATCATTATAAATTTAAAATTATAACTAAAAGGAGTGTTAATATGTCTAAAAAGTTTTTTAAAACAATGACTATGGGTATTTTGATTTTTGTTATGGTGTTTTCTTTAGCTGCATGTGGAAATAAAGATAATAATAAAGCTAAAGAGAGTGATAATGGGGGAAATGCTTCAAGTTCTAATGAACAAGTAACTATTCAATTTGCAACATATGGCCTTTTAGAAAAAGCAACGGAGAAATTTTATACTAAAATGGCACAGGATTTTGAAGCAAAAACAGATGTAAAAGTAGAGTTTGTCAGTTATCCTTATGGGGATCTTAAGCAACAAGTATTAATCAAAGCTAATTCAGGTGATGCTCCTGATGTTGTACATGGGGAGTCTTCTGCTTTCAGCTCATATCTTAATTCTGGATTCATTGAGCCTCTTGATGATTTATTAGGAGCGGAATATGTAAATGATATCTATGATGGTGTTAGAGAAGCAATGTCAGATGATGGTAAATTATATGGGGCACCTTGGATATGTAGTACTTTTCTTTTAGTCTACAATAAAGATTTATTTGAACAAGCAGGTTTAGACCCTGATGCACCACCAAAAACATATGCAGAAATGATAAAATATGCTGAAAAAATATCAGAACTTAAAGATAAAGATGGAAATAAGGTATTTGGTCTAGGTTCTTCAACAGCTTCTGTACCTGTCAGTGGTGAAAACGTATTAAGTACAATGTTGACTTTTGGAGGAAACATATATAACGATAAAGGTGAAGTGGAAGTTGATACAAAAGGTAATCTGGATGCTCTAAAATTCTATAAAGAAGTACAAGAAAAAGGTCTTAATCCTGAAGCTGCTAAATTAAAGGATCTAAGAAACTTAATGGCTATCGGCAGATTAGGAATGTATTTTGACCAAGTATGGGGAACAAGTGGTGTTGTAGGAATCAATCCAGAGATAAAAGACAGTCTTGCAGTAGCCATGATACCAGCAACAGATGCAACTGATGGAGCAAGTCTATTGGCGGCACATGAATTACATATAATGAAAGACTCAAAACATAAAAAAGAGGCTGCTGAATTTGTTATGTATATCACTTCAAAAGAAGTTCTAGAAGAGTATTATAATACAACATTACCTTTTATAGTTGCTAGAAAATCAGTTAATGAATCACTTAACCTTAATGATAATTTCATTGATCCAGTCAAGGATAGTATGACACAAGTAATAGCACTTGCAAAACAACATTCTGATATGGAGAATGCATTACTTGAAATAACTTCTGCAGCACAAAGGGTTACTATTGGAAATGAAAGCCCTGAAGATGTTGTCAAGAAATTGGATGACAAGTTGAAGCAAGTTCTAAAATAGGAGAAGTGATGGTTATGGGGCTATACAGCCCCATAAAATTAACATATTATAAATATTCTAGCAAAGGAAGTGACTAATTGATATGAAAGCAGCAAGTGGGGGCAATAAAAAATCTGCTCGTAGGTTTTATAAGAAATTGGGTAGGGAAAAACACGATCGCATATTCGCTATTATGTTATTGTTGCCTGCAATAATAGTAGTAGGCTTCACAACGTTTTTTCCTATAGCCAAATCAGTCATTATGAGTTTCTTTAATTATAAACTAAAAGCTAATGCAGATTATTATTGGAATGATTTTCTTAATTACAAGGAGTTATTCCAAGAAGGAGAAATATTCACTGCTATAGGAACAACTTTCAAATTCATGATAATTACAGTAGCTTTGATATTTGTTATAGGTTTAATATTATCCAATATCCTTAATAAAGACGTTAAAGGTAGAGCAGTTCTGAGAAGTGTTGTGCTTTTACCTTGGATTATACCAACCATTGTTACAGGTCTATTATGGATGTGGATATTCCAGCCACAATATGGTGTACTTAATTATCTTTTGATGAAACTAAATATAATCTCTGACCCGATTAATTGGGTTGCTAGTATGAAATACGCTCTCTACAGTGTAGTTACTGCATCAGTATGGAGACAGATACCATTTATCACTATTATGTTATTGGCTGGTATGCAGGGAATCCCTAGCGACTTATATGAAGCAGCTACTATAGATGGAGCTAATTCCAGACAATGTTTTTTTAAGGTGACTTTACCAATGTTAAGTAATGTAATTAAATCCACACTACTTATTTCTATAATCACCAACTTCAAGCAATTCCCATTGTTCTGGATAATGACAGGGGGAGGACCAGTTAATAAGACAACTACCCTTGCAATAATGACATACAAGAATTCCTTTGTAAATCTGAACTTTGGTAAAGGGGCAGCTGTTTCAACTATATGGTTGATCATTTTAATAGTTTTCTCAGCTGTTTATAACAAAGCCTTCAAAACAGTAAGAGATTAAGGAGTGAAAATATGAATATTAAGCCGAAAGCGAGATCTTATACAATCTTAGTGATATTATTAGTATTTTTGGTTGGTCCCATATTATGGATGTTTGTAACTTCATTTAAGGATAATATTGCAATATATAAAATACCACCAGAGTGGATACCTCATAAGCCAACTATAAGTAATTATTTAAATATATTTAAAGATAAGTTATTCATGACTTATTATTTTAACAACTTCATAACTGCTGGATTGACAACATTATTTACAATCATTATATCTATTCTAGCAGGATATTCTTTTTCAAGATTCAAATTCAAAGGAAGTCAGATTCTGATAATGGCATTTTTATCAGTTTCAATATTCCCTGTAGTAGGTATTATCACTGCTCTTTATTCTACATTCAAGAATGTTGGATTACTTAATACAAGAACTGCGGTAATATTGACATTAACAGCTGCGAATGTACCATTTTGCATGTGGCTGATGAAAGGATTTTTTGATGATATTCCTAGAGCATTGGAAGAGGCGGCATATATAGATGGTTGTGGAAGATTATCAACATTATTTAAGGTTATTCTGCCATTATGCAGTCCAGGAATTCTAGCAATAGGTTTATATACATTTCTTATAGCTTGGGATGATTATCTATATTGTTTAACACTTATTACAGATGACAAAATCCGTACTTTATCAAATGGTATATCAATGAGATATCTTGGTGAACTTTCTTATGACTGGGGCAATGTTATGACTGTTTCCGTTATGGCAAGTATACCACTACTTATTTTATTTATATTCCTGCAAAAATATATGATACAAGGATTGACTGCTGGTTCTGTCAAGGGCTAAGCCAGATGTTAAGTTCAATATATATAGTTATGTACATATAATATTTAATTTTCAAGGAGGAAAAACATGGAAAAACAATTAGGGCAACACACAATTAAAGAAATATTTGAACAAGGAGAAGCATTCAGGGGAGTTGTTGAGACTCTAGATACTATAACATCAACAATCAAGAAAGCATTTAGTGAAGTTAATCCAGATGAAGTCATTTTCACTGGTTGTGGTACTTCCTTATATTTAGCACAGACTTCAGCTACAATCTTTTCTAAATATAATGAAATAACAGCAAAAGCTGTACCTTGTTCAGAGTTATATTTGACACCAGAATTATATGTAAAGGGTAAGAGAAGTCTAGTGATACCGATTACAAGAAGAAGTGATACAACAGAAGTGAAGATGGCAATAAATAAAGTAAGGCTATTGGATAATGTTAAGACTTTAGCGGTTACTTGTGATGAGAACAGTAAAGAATATAATGATTATTATATTCTATCACCAAAGGCAAAAGAAAAAAGTATCGTAATGACAAAATCTTTCACAAGTATGGTATTCATGAATCAGATTCTTGCTTTGACAGTTGCAGGAGAAGAAGAGTTATTGAACAAGTTAGTCAGTATGCCAGAAAATTGTAGTAAGGTTATGGATAATATCAATGATATATGTAAACAAATAATTGAAGAGAATAATGCTATCAATCTATATATAACTCTTGGTCAAGGCAGCTTATATGGTATAGCCAACGAGTCAATGAATAAAATAAAAGAAATGGCTATATCTAATTCTGAAGCTTACTACAGCTTAGAATATAGACATGGACCAATGGCTCTAGTAGATGATAAAACATTAATAACTCAATATATAACAGAAGAATGTGAAGAATTAGAAGCTGCACTAATGGAAGAAATGAAAGAGTATGGCGGTAGAATATTTATTATAGGAGATAAACTCACTAATGAAACCAAGAAATGTGCCGATTACTATATTGAGTTAGATTGTGGATATAACGCTGACCTAATTACACCATTAGTTGCAATATCTGGACAGCTTCTAGGATATTATTGTGCTATTAGTAAAGGATTAGATCTAGATAGTCCAAGGAATCTATCTCAAGCAATCATATTAAAATAAAAAGTGGAGACGATTCCAAATGATTATTAAAAATGGAAATGTTTTAGTAGAAGGGAAAATCAGTACAAAAGATGTATTTATTGAAGATGGTAAAATAAGAGATTTCAATGTAGAAGGTCTCAATGATAATCAGATAATTGATGCAGAGGGAATGTATGTATTACCAGGATTCATTGATATTCATACTCATGGAGGAAATGGTATAGACACTAACCTTGCTGATGAAAAAGAACTAAAAGAGCTTTCAGGATTTTTTGCTTCTAAAGGAGTAACAGGGTATCTTCCCACACTTCTTACTGATACTCATGAGAAGACTTGTGAAGTAGTTGAAATGATAGGAAATGTGATGGAGGAACAAGAAAGTGGTTCCAAAATATTAGGTATCCATCTTGAAGGACCATTTTTATCCCATGAATTCAAGGGTGCTATGCCTGATGATCTGATTGTTGATTCTTCCATAGAAAAGTTTATGGAGTATGAAAAGAAGTCTAATGATAATATTAAAACAATTACTGTTGCAGCAGAAAATCCAGGAGTACTAGGATTGATAAGATATGCTGTATCCAAAGAGGTAGTAGTTTCTCTAGGGCATACTGGAGCCACCTATGAGGATTGTATGATGTGTATAGAAGAGGGAGCTAATCGTATTACACATACATTCAATGGTATGAGACAGTTACATCAGCATTATCCATCAATTCTAGGTGCGGCATTGGAAAGTGATGCTTATTGTGAAGCTATAGTTGATGGACTTCATTTGCATCCTGCAATAGTAAGATTGATGATAAAAACAAAAGGTATAAACAAAGTAATAGGAATAACAGATAGTGTTATGGCTGCTGGATTGCCAGATGGTAAATACAAATTGGGTGTTAATGATATTATTGTTGTAGATGGAGATGCTAGATTAGTACATGGAGATTCGCGGGCAGGCAGTACATTGACAATGAATAAAGCATTAAAAAATCTAATGGAGTTCACTAGATTACCTATAGAAGAATGTATAAAAATGATAACAATCAATCCTGCCAAGATGCTTAATATAGATAATGATAAAGGTTCTTTGGATGTAGATAAAGATGCTGATATTGTAATTATGAATAAGAATTATGATGTTATTTATACTATTGTTGAAGGTAGAGTAGTATACAATAATAGTGGAAAATAATATAGAATAGTATGAATACAGTTATGATTGTAACCTGTATATAAACAGTTTGATTTCTTGTTTTGTGGAAATTAAACTGTTTTTTATTCGCCTAAATAAATATTTTTATAAGTATTTTTAATGTAAATATATAATTGCGTATGGGTTCTTGGTAAAAAGGTATGAAAAAATTTCAAACTTACGTGAAAGAATAGAAGCTATTATAATAACATTATAGTAAATGTTTGTACATACATAATAACGACTAAGAGTATTAAAAGCTTAAGGAGGAAATTATGAAGAATAAGAAATATTTAAACATTATTTCTGTAATAGTTGGAATAATAATATGGCAGTTGATAGCATCAATACCTAATGTAAGTGTATTTTTAGCAAGTCCCCCAGAAACAGTTAGTGCATTCATGGATCAAGTGAGAAAAGGTTCCATGTTCGTTGATATAGTATATAGTCTATTCAGAGTTTTAGGAGGATTTGCCATAGGACTTGTAGTAGCAATCCCAGTAGCATTTTTAATGGGATGGTATCCAAAGTTTAGTGGATTAGTAGAACCTTGGATACAATTTTTTAGAACAATTCCACCTATAGCTTTGATACCATTAGTAATAGTGGCATTAGGTGTTGGGGAAAGTGCTAAGATTGTAGTTATTTTCTTAGCTTCATTTCTAGTGATGGTAGTAACTATCTATCAAGGTGTAAAATCAGTAGATATCACATTGATAAAAGCTGCCAGGGTACTGGGTGCTAGAGATAGAGATATATTTTTTAAAGTAATTGTTCCTGCATCAACACCTTTTATATTAGTTGGTGTAAGATTAGGACTTGCGGCTTCCTTAACTACACTTGTCGCTGCAGAGTTAACAGGGGCGCAGGTTGGTCTAGGTGAAATGATTCAATCAGCAAGTTTGTATCTAAAAATGGATGTTGTTATTTTAGGAATAGTAGTTATTGGAATTATCGGATTTACACTTGATAAAATTGTTTTATTTTTAGAAAGGAAGCTAACAGGATGGCAAGAGACAAGACAAATGTAAAAGTAGATATAAAAAATGTTAAGAAGATGTTCAATACTAGAAATGGTGAAGTAGTAGCACTTAATGGAGTTAACTTACAGATAGCTGAAAATGAATTTGTATGTGTTGTTGGTCCTAGCGGTTGCGGTAAATCAACCTTGTTGAATATTATTGCAGGACTTGACCATCCATCATCGGGTGAGGTTACTGTTAATAATGAGATAGTTAAGGAACCAGGTCCTGAAAGAGGAGTTATATTCCAACAATATGCATTATTTCCATGGTTGACTGTTCAGCAGAATGTGGAGTTCGGATTAAAGTTAAAGAATTATTCTAAGGAAAAATGTGAACAGGAAGCCAAAAAATATATTGAGATGGTTGGATTATCTGATTTCCTACATGCTTATCCAAAAGAATTATCAGGGGGAATGAAACAAAGGGTTGCCATAGCCAGAGGATATGCTATCAATCCGGAAGTACTTCTCATGGATGAACCTTTTGGTGCATTGGATGCTCAGACAAGAACTCAGTTACAAAGTGAATTATTACATACATGGGAAACGGAAAAGAAAACATGTTTTTTCATAACTCATGATGTTGAGGAAGCAGTTATATTAGCTCAAAGAGTTATTATTATGAGTGCTAGACCTGGCAGAATTAAAAATATTGTTAATATTGATATTCCATATCCAAGAACACAAGAAACAAAAATGACAGAAAGATTTAATGAACTAAAAAATGAAATTTGGGCTCAAGTATATGAAGAATATCTAGAGTCTAAAAAATAAATTTTCTAAGGAGAGATTAAATTTATGAAAAAAATATTAGGTGTTTTGTTATCTATCGTATTAATGATGAGTTTGTTTGTGGGTTGTACTGGTAAAAAGGAAGAAACAAATACTGATTCTAATAATCAAGTTGAAAAATCAAAAAATGAAACTAATGATGATAAAGAGAAAGAAGAAGCACAGGAACCAGAAAATTTAAAGAAGTTAAGGGTCGCATATCATCCTAATATGGGTGGCGCATCAACGATTATTACAGGTATCAAAACAGGGGCGTTCAAGGAACAAGGGTTAGAAATAGAATTAGTAAAATTCACAAGTGGACCACCTGAAATAGCTGCTATGGTTTCAGGAGATATAGACGTAGGATATATTGGTATGGGTGCGCATTTTCTTGCAATTGATGGACAAGTAGACTTGATTGCTATAGATGCATTAGGTAACTCTGATAGATTATTGACTAGAAAAGAGACAGGTATTGAAAGTGTAGAAGATTTGGTAGGTAAGAAGGTAGCTATACCTCTTGGTACTTCAGGAGAAACTGTATTTGATTTAGCACTAAAAAGAGCAGGAGTTCCTAGAGATAAAGTCAAAGTTGTAAATATGGATATTGCAGGAGCTGTTTCAGCATATATCTCAGGACAAGTTGACGCAGCCGCAATCTGGGCACCATATACTCTAAAAGCTGTAGAAAGCTTAGGAGAAGACCAAGTAGTTGAATTAGCTAAGAATGAGGATTTTATGCCTGATTATGTATTCCCATCAAGCTGGATAGCGACACCAAAATATATTGAAAATAATAGAGATACTGTGGTAAAATTTGTTCGAGGGCTTTATAAAGCAATGGACTATAGAGCCGAGAATATTGATGAAATGGTAGATTGGACAGTTGAATTAGTAGATATTGAAAAAGAGGTTGCACAACAGGAAGTACCTCAAATGATTATGATGACATCTAGTGAAATCCAGAAAGCCATAGATTCAGGAGATATTCTCAAGTGGTTCGAAGGTCTTGAAAAATTATTCTTGAAGACAGGAAAGATTGAGGAACAAGTGCCTGTTGAAGACTTTGTCAAAACTGATCTTATAAAAGATGCATTAAAATAATAAATATAATTGGGCTTATACGCTCTAGCCAGACCCTTAAACCTAATGTTTAAAGGGTCTATGCTTATTTCCAGTAGAATTCTGATACTATATAATTTGACTTGAATAGAGGAGAAGAAAATGATTATTGTAATATTGATTCTCTTGATTGGTTGTATGTTCTATTTCATGCTAAAAATTAAAAACATGTTATCGTTCTGGATGCTTGCTTTGTATGTGGGGTGTTTTTTGGTTGTGTTGGGATATATGTACTACTATGCCAAAAATGGTGGAGTATCTAAAGATGTCTATATTCTTCTGTTTCTGCACAAAAGGATTATGGATAACTTGATGTATTCTACTATACCACTTGATAAAATAAGTATGTTCATTGTACTAGGCAGGTCTATTTTTATCTTTTCAAATATATGTTTTGCCATAGAAGTTTATTTTAAAAAAAGTATCAGGGAAAACAAGAAGTTATACCTTCTAGTATCTATTTTTCCTATACTGCATACAATCTGGTACCAGCCTCATTTGTACAGAGAGTATTTTGTTCACAATTACTTATTACTTAATAGAATCTCTAGAACAGGTATCGTTATCTATACTGTCATAAGCATCCTACTGATTTTCATGAAATACAGAAACATTAATATACCCTATATAAAAAAACAGTTAAAGTATATACTTTTTGCTGTTATAAGTATAAATGTATTATTTTATTTATTTGGTTTTTTTGGTACAATGCAGATATCAGACCCTAACACTCTAGGATATCTTTACTCAACATTTGCTATGCTCCAGTCATCAGTGGCTTTGCTACCATGGTATGTGATTATTACCACAGCAGTCTTGTTCATTGGGATAGGTTTCGTATTTTTATTGAATTATTCTAAGATAGAAGAGCAGATAGGAAAACCAGATCTATTCTTAGAAAGAAAATTGAAAACCGCACATATGGGTGCAAGGATTTTTACACACGGAATCAAGAATCAACTGTTATCTACCAGAGTACTTCTAAAAAGAACAAAGAATCTACTCCATAAAGAATCCATAGATGTAGATAAGCTAGAAAATAACATCAAAGCTTTGGAACAACTGAATGAACAAATGTTAGATAGAATGGATGTGCTATATAGAACATTCAAATCAAATTCCATGCAGCTGAAACCTGTATCAGTGAGACAAGTAATCCAATATGCTCTTGATAAAACAGAGAAATTCCCAGAAGATATCTTCTTACTAGTAAAAGAATTTGAAGACAAAATGATTCTAGCTGATATTGCTCATCTAACCGAAGCATTATATAATGTTATAAAAAACAGCATAGATGCCATACAAGCCAAAAACAGTGATGAGATAGGAAGGTTAATCATTGATTGTCACTTTGAAAGTACTTGGTGTGTTATAGAGATTGTAGATAATGGTATCGGAATCGAAAAGAAAAACATAAACAAGATATTTGACCCTTTCTATACCAATAAAAACACAAATTATAACTGGGGCGTAGGACTTTCCTATGTTCAGCAGATAATAAAATCCCAATTTGGCTATATAAGAACAAAAAGCGAAGTGAACGTAGGAACCACATTTTTTATATTTTTGCCTATCTACAAAACAGACAAGAAAATCAACGATTCAAAGTTTTAACATCACTAATAATAAATTATAATCCTTTGATATTAGAATAACTAAGGTATAGTAAGTAAAGATTCAATTGACATTTAGTAATGACAAGTAAGGATGATGATGATGTCAGATAAAATAAATGTTGTTATTGCAGAAGACATTGAAGTTTTGAGAGAAGAATTTTGTGACCTGGTCAATGAACAAAATGACATGGGTGTAGTCGGAGCAGCCGCCAGCGGAAAAGAAGTAGTTCAAATAGCCGATAATGAAGATGTTGATGTCATACTCATGGATATAGAGATGGAAAAATATCATGATGGAATAGAAGCCGCCCAAAGTATTCTACAATACCATTCTGATATTGCCATAGTATTTCTTACAGTCCATGAAGATGACGAGACAGTCTTTAACGCTTTTGCCACAGGAGCAGTTGATTATGTGGTGAAATCCTCACCATATGAGGAAATCCTAGAGAGCATAAGAAACGCAGTAAAAGGAAAATCAGTTATTCGTTCCAATATTGCTGAAAAGATAAGAAATGAATTTTCTAGAATGAAACGTAATGAAGAAAGTCTGCTTTTTATATTTGACATCATTTCAAAACTTACACCTACGGAACGAGAACTCATAAGATTATTGTTGATGAACAAGAGAGTCTCCGAGATAGCTAAACTAAGACACGTAGAAGTCGTAACCATAAAATCACAGATAACAAGCTTACTAAAGAAATTCCAAAAACGGAGAACCAAGGAAATCGTATCAATGATAAGAAAACTGAAATTGGAGTATCTATTTGAATAAGGAGGAAACCTATGGATTACAGAAAATTATCAAAAATACCCCTCAAGTTAATAAGTAACCGAGTATACAGACCCTTTATAGGCGGAAAATCCATTGATGAATGGGAAGGCAATGATAACCCTAAAGATAATCATTATGGAGAAAGATGGATAGCTTCATTGATTAATATAAGAAGCCAAGAAATCAATGAAAAAGAAGGTATGAGTAGATTAATGATAGAAGGAAATACTGTTACCCTAAAAGAAGTAATAGAGTCATCACCACAAGATTTCCTTGGTGCCAACCATTACAAAAAATATGGTACAAGCTTAGCTATACTAGTAAAAGCACTAGATGCCTATTCTAGACTAATAATCCAAGTACATCCAAATAAAGAAACTGCAAAAAGATTATTCAACTCACCCTTCGGCAAAACAGAAGCATGGTATATCATAGGTGGACGAAATATTGATGGTGAAGACCCCTATATACTTATTGGCTTCAAAGAAGGTATCAAAAAAGAAGAATATAAAAAACTGTTTGAAACTCAGGATATAAAAGCCCTAGAAAACTCTATGCACAAATTCCAAGCAAAAGAAGGAGACGTATTCCTAATAGAAGGAGGAGTTCCTCATGCTATCGGTTCTGGTTGCTTCCTTATAGAAATACAAGAGCCCACAGATTATACAATAAGAGTAGAAAAAACTGCCCCAGATGGTCGTGAAATAGATGACTTTTCCTGCCATCAAGGATTAGGCTTCCATAAAATGTTTGATTGCTTTAATTTCCAAGGATTAAGCCGTGAAAAGATAACACAAAAATATAAACTAGAACCTAGTATCCTATTAGACAATGATAATGCTACCGTTATTAGCCTTATATCTGAAAAAGATACTCCACTATTTACTATGGAAAAAATATTGGTCAAAAAAACCCTATCATTCAATAAAGCCAATAACTTTGCTGTTGTAGCAGTCTTAAAAGGGAAGGGAAAGCTATTGTGTAACGGGGAAGAAGTAGAATTGGATCAAGGGGATGAATTATTCTTGCCTTACGAGGCTAAAGTCCTCACATGGGTCAATGAGTTAGATGAGCCTTTGGAATTAGTTGTTTGTTTACCTCCCTCCTAGACGGTCAGGAAGTAAAGGGGTATGTTTCGCCAGCAAGTTAAACGTCCATGTTTAAATTGCTGGGCTCACCGTCCATGGTTCGCGACTTCACATACCCCTTTACTTCCTTCGTCAGTGAGTAATCAAAATCGCCTAATTCGTATTAGCCAAAAGATTTGTACGTCAGAAGAAAAATGTTTTGTAACCTATACCACAAGACTACAAGCAATATAGTATATGTATATGTGGAGTAGTGAGGCATGGACGCCGAACCCAGCTTTTTACTCAGGACGAGTAATTTGCTGGCGGAACATATACATATACTATATTGCAAATACCTCGTCAGAACAAAACAATTTTTCTGACTTACCACCAACAAATTTATTTTAACTTAAATCCTATCATTTAATTTAATTGACAACAAAAAACTCCAATGATATAATAAACTTAATCCAAACGATTGGATTAGTTTTTACAAAAAGAATTGGGGAATTACAAATGTCCGTAACATTGAAAGAGATTGCTAAAAAAGCACAAGTTTCAATATCTACTGTATCCAGAGTTATCAATAACGATACTAATAAACCAGCAAGTAAAGAAACTCAGGATAAAGTTTGGAAAATAGTAAGAGAACTAGGCTATGTACCTAATCAAAATGCAAGAAATTTGATCAAAGGACAAGAAAGCATTATAGAAAACACTAATACACGAGCTATTGGTTGTATATTTACATCAACCAAAGACACATATAATGATCCTTTCTTCTCACAAATAGCCAGAGGTATACAGGACGAAGTATCAAAAAGAGGATATATACTCGGATACTCATTTTCATCCTGTGATATGTCCTTTTCATCATTATACAATAACTTGACATCCAATCCAGTTGATGGAGCAGTTATACTTGGGAGATTCAGTGAAGATGTTCTTAACTTCTTGAAACAGAATATCAAGAATATCGTTTATACAGGAGTCAACTATGTGGATGCAGGGTTTGATGAAGTTATATGTGACGGTTATAAAGGAGCAATGGCTGCAGTAGAATATTTAATTAGTTTGAATCATAG
This sequence comes from Vallitalea maricola, assembly GCF_036985595.1. NCBI lineage: Bacteria > Bacillati > Bacillota > Clostridia > Lachnospirales > Vallitaleaceae > Vallitalea > Vallitalea maricola. The sequence continues at coordinate 39,762 of NZ_BTPU01000006.1, forward strand.
AGAGATTGGGTTTATAGGCTCAACAAAAGAATTAGAAAATGTAGTAAATGAGCATAGATACGAAGGTTATCTGGATACAATGAATAAACAAGAGATACCTGTAAAAAAAGAGTATATCCAAGATGTAGAACTATCTACAGCTGATGGATTTACTGGAATGGACAACATGATTAAAAGGTTAGGAAAAGATAAGCTGCCAACAGCAATTTTCTGTGCTAATGATCTAGTTGCTATTGGAGCAATGAAAGCACTTCATAAGAACAATATTAAAGTACCAGAAGATATCTCAATAATAGGACTTGACGATATTGAACTATCAGAATATGTAACACCAGGATTAACAACCATAAAGGTACCAAAAGTTGAATTAGGAAAATTTGCAGTCAAAATGCTTATAGATAAGATTGAAAATGGTCATACTTTACCTGTACGTGTCAACGTACCTTTTACAATTATTGAAAGAGAAAGTTGTAGAGCTATAAATTAATAATCACTCATAGCTCTCATAATTTTTATCATATATCCAAACGTTTGGTACAAAAGGAGGAAACATCAAATGAGTAACATGCTAATCGTCCATGGTGGCGGACCTACAGTAGTAATAAACGCTTCTTTATATGGTGCTATTATGGAAGCCAAGAAAAATGAAGAAATAGAAGCTATATACGGAGCACTAGGTGGTACAGCAGGATTCTTAAATGAAGATTTTGTTGATTTTAATAAAGAACCACAAGAAAAAATTGAATTACTGAAAACAACACCTGCTACAGCTATTGGTACATCAAGAACACCATTATATGAAAAAGAATATAACCAGATGGTAGACATTCTTAAAAAACATGATATCAAATATGTATTATTTAATGGTGGTAATGGAACTATGGATGCTTGTGGTAATCTAGCCAAAGCAGCCAAAGAACATGACATATGTGTAATGGGTATACCTAAGACTATTGACAATGATTTAGCAGTTACAGATCACAGCCCAGGATTTGGAAGTATGGCAAAATACATTGCTACAGCTGTGTCAGAAGTAGCACAAGATGTTAGAGCTATGCCGATACATGTTTCAATTGTGGAAGCTATGGGAAGAAATGTTGGATGGATAACTGCGGCTTCAGCACTCGCTAGAAAAAATAAAGATGATGCGCCTCATATGATTTTGTTACCGGAAGTTCCTTTCAAAGAGGAAGAGTTCTTAACTAAAGTAGAGGAACTATATAATAGATTAGGCGGCGTAGTTGTAGTAGCTAGTGAAGGCTTGAAAGATGAAAAGGGTAAACCTATTGTTCCACCTATTTTTAAAACAGAAAGAGCAACATATTTTGGAGATGTAGGTTCTTATCTTGCTGAATTGGTTATTAAAAAGCTAGGTATCAAAGCAAGAAGTGAAAAACCAGGTATTGTAGGACGTGCCAGTGCTACTTTACAGTCTTCGGTTGATAGAGTTGAAGCTATAGAAGCAGGTAGAGAAGCTGTAAGGGCGGCTTTAGCTGGTAATACAGGTATGATGGTTGGTATTGATAGAGTTAGTAATGAGCCATATGAATGTGAATATACTTTAATATCTATTGAAAAGGTAATGATGGATGAAAAAGTGATGCCAAAAGAGTTTATTCATGAGAATGGAATTGATGTTACAGATTCCTTTATTAGATACTGTAAGCCTTTGATTGGTGGAGATATTCCTGATTATGCTTATTTTGAGAGGAATAAGGAAGTTAGTAAGAAGATATGAGGTTGTATTAAAGAAGGAGATAAGGGTCAGGGTAAAGTGTTACAATCACTTGCCTTACCCTGAGAAGCGGTCGGTCTGCGTGATTGTAACACTTTATCCTTCGACCGGTTAGTACGTAAGTATTTTAAGTTTTTTTTAGATTAGTAGTAAATAGATGGAGAATACGTTTAATACTAGATTTTAGATGTTGATAATAAAAAGAAAAGAGGGAAATTTATGAAAGAAATATTTGTGAATCTTAAGAGGTTTGATGTTCCTGTTTCTAAGGGTGGTATTTGTCCTAAGGAAAGTTCCAAGGAATGGATTGAATGGGTTATTGCTGAGAGTATTAGGAATAATCTTGGTACATTAGATGATATTACGGTTACTTATTTATTGCCAGAATCTCTTTTAATTCCTGCCATAGAGAAGTTGAATAGTTATGATGAAGATGTTAGAGCTAATATCTTTTTGGGAAGTGAGGGTGTTTATAGAGAGGATGTTGCGAAAGGTGGTAATTTTGGTGCTTTTACTACTAATTTGCCAGCAGCTGCAGCTAAGAGCATGGGACTTAGCTGGTCTATAATTGGACACTCTGAGGAAAGAAAAGATAAGCTTGGTATTATTGAGAGATTTGATAAGGATTATGATAGTAAGAAAGCTTCTTTTGCGGTAAATTCAATGATAAATGATGAAGTTATGTGTGCGCTAAAGCAAGATATGAATGTTTTATTATGTATTGGAGAGACAGCAGAGGAAAGAGGAGAAGGGTCTTTTGAAGAACAGAAACCTCGTATCAAAGAAGTCTTAGAAGAGCAATTACAGTTATGTCTTGATAATACAACTGATGTAATGAAGGATAATAAAATTGTTATTGGTTATGAACCTATATGGGCCATTGGACCAGGTAAAACACCACCAGGAAAAGAATATATAGCATTTGTTTCTGAGTGTATCAAGGATTATGTTAAGAAAGAATTTGGATATGATATACCTGTAGTATATGGTGGAGGATTGAAGGAAGAGAATGCAGCTATGATTGCAAGTATTGATACAATCAATGGTGGATTAGTTGCACTTACTAAATTTGTTCAACCTGTTGCATTTGAGCCAGAAGGATTAAAAAATATAATTATGAAATATTGTTAATAAGTTTACATAATTTTAGTAATAATAATGAGTAAAAGCTATAAATATCAATAAATCTTTCTGTTTAATTTGACAGTGAATTTATATTAGGATAAATAATAAAAAAACGGAGGTAACCAAATGAAATTACAATTTGAATATGGACAAGGATTAATGGAAGCAAATTTACCAGATAATACTGATGTTTTTATTCCAGGAGAAACAGTAGCAGACCCTGAGATTATACCAGCTGAAAAATTGGAAGAGGTAACAAGACAATCTATTCTTAACCCAATAGATCTTGAGCCTATTTCTAAACAAGTTAAAAAAGGTTCAAAAGTAACAATTATTTTCCCAGATAGAGTAAAAGGTGGATTCCAAGATAATTCACATAGAAAAGTTTCTATTCCAATAATTATTGAAGAGTGTTTAAAAGCAGGAGTAGAGAAGAAAGATATCAAATTAATCTGTAGTAATGGACTTCATAGAAAGAATAGAAAAGATGAAATTAAGAATATACTAGGGGAAAAAGTATTCAATGATTTTTATTATACTCATCAAATAGTTAATCATGATAGTGAAGATTGGGATAATCTTGTGGATCTAGGATATAATGAATATGGTGATAGAATAATCATGAACAAAGATGTTTATGATTCAGATTTAGCAGTTCTTATCGGACATACACTTGGTAATCCTTATGGAGGATATTCAGGAGGATACAAGCATAGTGCTACAGGAATAACTCACTGGAAATGTATAGGTGCACATCACATTCCAAGAGTTATGCATAGAGACGACTTTACACCTGTTACAAAAACAAGCTTAATGAGACAAAAATTCGATCAGATCAGCCAATACATGGAAGATAAAATGGGTAAAAAATTCTTCTGTTGTGATGCAGTACTAGATACTTATCAAAGGCAAATAGCTGTTTTCTCAGGATATGGAGAATCTATTCAGCCATTATCTTGGGACGAGGCTGATAAACGTACATTTATCCCTTGGGCTGAGAAGAAATATGATGTAGTAGTTTTTGGTATGCCTCAAAACTTCCACTATGGTAATGGTCATGGAACCAATCCAATATTAATAATGCAAGCTATCGCTGCTAACATTATTCGTCATAAGAGAATATTAAGCGATAACTGTGTAGTTATATGCTCAACAATCTGCAATGGTTATTTCCATGATGAAGAGTTCCCTTCATATAGAGAAGTATATGAACTATTCCAAAAAGATTATAATAATACTTTACCAGACGTAGAAAAATATGGAGAGTACTTATCTAACAACAAAGAATATATTGATAAATATAGATTTAACTATGGTTATCATCCATATCATGCATTCTCAATGATATCATGTGGACATATCGCTGAGAAAAATTGTTCAGCTGTATATGCAGTAGGAGCTTATGAACCAGGTTTTGCAAGAGGTATGGGTATGAAGACACGTGCTACTTTTGAAGAGGCATTAAAAGATGCTAAGAAATACGTTGGAGACAACCCTAATATCTTAGCTTTACCTAAGACTTTTAGAACAGCTGGTGTTCACTTAATGATGAAAGACGAAGTTTTATAGAATAGATAATTAAAATGATAAGGAGCTGTTTATTACCAAGAAGAGTTATCTCTTGGTCAGCTCCTTAAAATAAATATTAAGAGTGTAGAATATAACATTATAACTTCATATAGAAAAAATATAATTCAGGAGGACATAATTATGCCAATAGTACCTTTGAGACCATTGTTGGAAGCATCAAATAAATATAAATTTGCTCATGGAGCGTTTAACGTGAATGCTGTAGCTCAAGCAGAAGCAGTTATAGAAGTTCATGAAATGTTTCGTTCAGGAGCAATTCTACAAGCAGCAGATTTAGCTAACGGATTTATGGGCGGAAGAAAAGACTTTATGAATGCAACATTAGAAGATAAAAAAATAGGTGCAAAAAGAATAGCAGATGCAGTTAGAAAAATCGGAGAGCATTCTAAAATACCTATCGTCATCCATCTTGACCATGGTAAAGATTTTGATTCTGTAAAAGCAGCTATTGATAATGGATTTACTTCAGTTATGATTGATGGTTCACATTTACCTTATGATGAGAATGTAGAACTTACTAGAGAAGTTGTTAAATACGCTCATCCAAAAGGAGTATCTGTTGAAGGTGAATTAGGAGTACTTGCAGGAGTTGAAGACCATGTATTCTCAGAAACATCAACTTATACTAATCCAATGAAAGTGTGCGATTTCTTTAGAAAAACAGGTGTTGACTGTCTAGCTATTTCCTATGGAACTATGCACGGAGCTTCAAAAGGAAAGAATGCAAAACTTAGAAAAGAAATAGCTATAGCTTCTATGGAGAACTTAAGACATGAAGGAATCTTCGGAGCTCTAGTATCACACGGTTCATCAACAGTTCCTAGATACATAGTAGAAGAGATCAATAACTTAGATGGAGATATTCAAAATGCATATGGTATCTCTGTAAAGGAATTAATGTCAGTAATACCTTTGGGTATTGGTAAAATAAACGTTGATACAGATATAAGATTAGCAGTTACTCGTAATATAAGAGAATATTTCTTAAACAATCCAAGCAAACAAAAAAGTGATTCCATAGGGGGTATTTGGACTATTATGGACAATAATAAGAGTGCATTCGATCCTAGAGTCTACTTAACACCTATTATGGATACTGTATTAACTGGAAATGAACCAGATAGTGATGTTTCTGATATTACAAATTGTATTAGACGTGGTGTAAAAGAAGTAGTTGGAACATTGATTGTCAATTTCGGTTCAGTAGGGTATGCTCCAAAAATCGAAAATGTATCATTAGAAGAAATGATTAAAAGATATAAGGGTTAGTAAATCAATAGAATATTTATAAGGGCATTGATTTAATACAATAAATAAATAGAGTTGCCTAACAACTGTATATGGTTAATTTAGACAGCTCTATTTTAAAAACTATAAACTAGCTTTTAGATTTTTTGTTGATATACTCGGATACATTTTCCTCTAAAAGATAAAGTGGAATTTCACCATTTATTAATATGACATCATGGAACTCTTTTATGTCAAAATCATCACTAAGGGCTTTCATAGCTTTTTCTTTTAGATCATTAATAAAATATCTACCATATGCATAATGTAATGTTTCACCTGGATTAGCAATGGCTCTATCTACTATGGATTCCATTTGTTCGCCAAAATACAAAGAGTAAGTGTTGATAACTTCTTCTCTAGAAGCTCCATAGTAATGTAGATATAAATCAACCAAAGTTAAAAGTGCATATGACGCATCAAGATTATATATCATCAACTGATTTATCTGAGGGTTACCGTAATCAATAGAATCAAAAGCCAAACCTTCAATATAAGAAGCCCAGCCTTCAGAAAAACAAGTGAAATCAATAGCCTTTCTTATATCAGGTATATTTTCTTGTTGGTATGCGATAGAAAATTGAAAATGATGTCCAGGGATTCCCTCATGACAAACAACAAGAAAATCATTGATGTTAAGGTTATTATAAGCAGAATTCTGCAAAAACATGTTTCCGTATTTTTTAAGATCAATACTAACAGGTAGGTAGAATGCACTTGGCAAGTCTTTTTCCAGATAGTTAGGGATAGTTTTACTATTGATTTTTGGAATATGATAATCATAAAAATTTTTATTGGTTAGTTCCTTACATTTTTGGTATAACTCTTCAAAATTATTAAAGGGCTTAGACTGTAAGTTATCTATTTCAGTGAGGTCAGGGTATTTTTCAAGTATGGATTGTATTCCTTTAGAAGATTCAATAAATGAGTCATTAGCCCACTCAAAAAGATCTTCAGGTGTAATATTAGTTCCTGTATTAGATTTTATTAGATGTGCATAATACTCTCTACCTTTTGGAAAAGTGTAAACACCAGAAGTAATTATTGTTTGGGACTTTATCTTTTCTAGTTCTTCTGTGAGATTGGTATATGCAGGATAAACATAATCATTTATTGTTTTTAGGCATTCAGCTTTGAGGGATTCTTTTTCAGAATCTGATATATCACTTAATTGGTTAACATAATCACAGAAAGCCAAATATAGAAAATTTTCTTCTGGTGGTGTCATAAAAGCTTTACATTGGTCAATAACTTTATTAGAGATGTATTCAGGCTGTATATAACCTTTTTGTGCTTTAGCCTGTTCGCCTTTCATAAGCTCAGTAATTGATATTGGAAATTGTTTTAAACGTGCTATAAAATTATCAGCATCAGCTTTGTTTTTAATAGGAATCTGGGACAAAGTAAGTGGTATACCAATATGAAAACCTAATGTATGCTTAATATTATAAGTATAATCAACATATTCCTCGCCTTCAATATTAAGTTCCAAATAATATTTAATTATTTTATAAGAAAGCTGTTGGTCCTTAGTTAATCCAGTAATATTAAAGGTATTCAAGGTTCTAAGATTATCACGAAGATTATCATATTGTGCTTTTAATGCTTCATCGCTGAAATCATCTAATTTATCAGAGGTATCTTGTAATCCAAATTCCTGTGGAGAAGATATAAGCATAGACATCTCCAGTGGTGAAGATGTAATATACTCTTTAAACATATTATCAAGAAATGTATCAAACCTGCTGCTATCATCTATTTTAATATTTTCCGTAATCTGTTTTTCAGATGGTAAGTCAGGTATATATGTTATATCATCATTAGGTTTTTTAGTACAACCTTGAAGAATTAGTGAAATCAATAAAAAAGTACTCAAGATACTCACTATAGTCTTCTTTTTGAAATAAAATTTGCCCATTAGTTTCTCCCCTTTAAGGTGATTATTAAATTGTTATTAGCTTATTACTATTAAATTATGTTCATTATAACTATTATATTCAGTTAAATCATATTAAATAACGTACTCAATTGAAAATAGCATGCTTCATATTATAAGGAGGTTTTAAAATGAAATCAATATGTTTAGATTATTCCAATGTAGATAAATATATAAACAACCAAGAACTGCAAAAAAGAATTGAAGATAACAAACAATTACTAGAAAACTGTATGAAATCAAAGGCAACAGATTCTGACTCTATGGGATGGATTAATACCTATCACTCTAATGACGAAGATATGTTAAAGAAAATAGAGGACAAAGCAGCAGAAATAAGAGAAAATGCAGATGTTTTCATATTAATAGGTGTAGGAGGTTCCAATCAAGGAGCTAGAGCGGTTATAAAAGCCATGGGAGACAGCAAAGTAGATATCCTATACGCAGGTAACAACTTATCACCAGCATACCTTAATAACATGATGGATAAAATAAAAAATAAATCTGTCTACGTTAATGTAATAGCCAAGAATTTTGCTACACTAGAACCTGGAATCACATTTAGAGTACTTAGACAATATCTAGAAAAGACATACGGTGAACAAGAAGCCGCCAATAGAATAATAGCGACAGGTTCATTGAATGGCAGCTCATTAGAGCAACTAGGAAAGATGAAAGGATATACTCTACTTCCTTTCCCACTTGACGTGGGAGGAAGATTTTCCGTCCTAACCCCTGTAGGTCTCCTTCCCATCGCAGTATCAGGAGTAGATATAAGACAACTCCTACTAGGCGCAAGCGAAATGGAAAAATCAATCCACTCTGCAAGCCTTAATAACAATGACGTAATTAACTATGCTCTAATAAGGAATATACTCCTAGAAAAAGGATACAACATTGAGATATTGGGTATATTCGAACCATTAATGGAATACTTCAACAAATGGTGGGTTCAATTATTCGGTGAGAGTGAAGGAAAAATAGGAAAAGGTATTTATCCATCATCATGCTCATTCTCAGAAGACCTCCATTCACTTGGACAATACATTCAAGATGGACAAAAAATACTATTTGAAACATTTATCAACATAGAAGATATGGAATCCAGTTATCCTATCCCACTTGAAAATGAGGATATAGATGAATTCAACTATTTAAATGGTAAGGACTTCAGCTTCCTCAACAAGAGTGCATATGATGCTACAGTCAAAGCTCACTACGAAGGGGGAGTTCCTGTTTTAGTACTGAATGTACCTAAGCTAACACCTTACTATATGGGTCAACTATTCTATTTCTTTGAATTCGGGTGTTATTTGTCAGCTACTATATTAGGGGTAAATCCTTTTAATCAGCCTGGGGTAGAAGCTTATAAGACTAATATGTTTAAGACTTTGAAGGCTTAAGGAATTTGTAGGATTATTTTTGGGGATTAGAGGTAGGAAGATTTTTATTGACAACGGTTGTATGTGAAAACCATATATAGTGATAATCACTCTCGTTACATTTGTTGTCTTTATCTGTTTTAAAGGAATGACAACAAGCTGTAAAAATCGTTCTTATCACTATATATGGTTATTAATATATTTGCCGCTCTTGATGGAGTAAAACTACGCAAGCTTCAATATGATGTATTTTGTTACTTAACCAGGTAAATTGTTTTAACAGAAGTTTAAACGGATTTTTATTTAGTAATATATAGCGTTTTGATATGTATTATATAGATTTTGAAATCATTCAAAATCATAAAATACATAGGTAAGAACAAGACTAACGTATTTTAGAGATAATAGATACTTTTTTTAGTAATATAACGTACCATGAGAGAAAGTAGTATAGGGTTCATTTTACGAAGACCGATCCTTGGAGTAAGGCGAAGTAAAATGAACCCTATACTACATCCCTATATAACCGTTAGTCCACTTATATATATAAAACTATCTCCAAACATATTACACCCCTAAACATACTTTAATCCACCTATTTCAATCCCAAATCCTCAAACATATTACACCCCTATACATCCGTTAGTCCACCATAACACTCCCAAACATTTAAAACCACCCCACCCTCTATACTTCCCAACACAAAAAATACTTTGCATTTTTTTTGTTAAAACTATATAATATATCATAACGATAAAAGCACGATTATTACTATATAATAGGTTAAAAACTTATGAATCATAAATAATTACTCTAATTACGTAGATAATAATCATAAGAAAAACGAACGGAGGAAATTCAAATGGCAAAAAAACCATTTTACATTACAACACCAATATACTATCCAAGTGATAAGTTGCATATAGGTCATTCATATACAACTGTGGCTGCCGACACTATGGCTAGGTACAAGCGAATGCGTGGTTATGATGTCATGTTTTTAACTGGAACAGATGAACATGGACAAAAAATAGAGAAAGTTGCTAACAAACAGGGGATAACTCCTAAGAAATATGTGGATAACATTGTGGATTGGATAAAAGATCTGTGGAAAACCATGGATATTTCATATGATAAATTCATAAGAACAACAGACAAAGAACATGAAGAAACTGTACAAAAAATATTCAAGGAATTATACGATAAAGGTGATATATACAAGGGTTCATACGAAGGATGGTACTGTACTCCATGTGAATCATTTTTCACTGAAAGACAATTGGAAGATGGAAAATGCCCAGACTGTGGAAGACCTGTGGATAAAGTTAAAGAAGAAGCATATTTCTTCAAACTTTCAAAATATCAAGACAAACTAATAGAGTATATAGAATCACACGAAGAATTTATTCAACCAAAAACAAGACAAAACGAAATGCTTAATAACTTCTTAAGACCAGGACTTGAAGATTTATGTGTTTCTAGAACATCATTTGAATGGGGTATTCCTGTAGAATTTGACAAGGGACATGTAGTTTATGTATGGTTGGATGCATTATCAAACTATATATCAGCACTAGGATACAGCTCAGATAACGATGAAAAATACAAAAAATACTGGCCTGTAGATGTACACTTGGTAGGAAAAGAAATCGTAAGATTCCATACAATAATATGGCCAGCTATGTTGATGGCACTTGGTGAGCCTTTACCAAAACAAGTATTTGGTCATGGATGGTTAGTTATAAATGGCGGAAAAATGTCAAAATCAAAAGGTAATGTAGTAGATCCTAAGATATTGGTAGATAGATATGGTTCAGATTCAATAAGATATTTCTTAATGAGAGAAATTGCTTTTGGACAAGATGGTAACTTTACCAACGAAACACTTATCCAGAGAATTAATTCAGACCTTGCTAATGATTTAGGTAACTTGGTATCTAGAACCGTAGCGATGATCAAAAAATACTTTGGTGACGAGTTCCTAACTAAGTTTGAAGCTACTGAATATGACAAAGAAGTAGAAGAAATGGCAATTAACACTGTGGAAAAAGTAGAAGATGTCATGGAACAATTATTCTTTAGTGATGCGCTAGTAGAAATATGGAATTTAGTAAGAAGAACTAATAAATACATTGATGAAACAAGACCATGGGTATTGGCAAAAGAAGAAGATAAAAAACCAGAACTTGCAAATGTTCTTTATCATCTAGCAGAAAATCTTAGAATAATATCAATCCTTATTGAACCTTTTATGCCTAATACACCAAAATTAATAAGAGAACAATTAGGAATAACAGATGAAGGTATCATGACTTGGGAAAGTACTAAAAAATGGGGTACACTATCTAAGGATATAAAAGTTAATCAAGGTAATATTATATTCCCAAGAATAGATATCACTAAAGAGTTAAACGAATTAGAAGAAGCACAAAAAGCTGGTAAAGAAGAGCCAAAAGAAGTAAAAGAAGAAGATTATATCTCTATTGATGATTTTGCAAAAGTAGAATTAAAAGTAGGAGAAGTAATTGAATGTAATAAAGTAGAAGGTGCTGATAAATTATTAGTATCTAAAATAAAAATAGGTACTGAAGTAAGACAAATCGTATCAGGTATCGCTAAAAGTTACTCACCTGGTGAAATGATAGGTAAAAAGGTTATTGTAGTAACTAACTTGAAACCAGTCAAATTAAGAGGTGTCTTATCAGAAGGTATGATATTAGCTGCTTCACTTAAGAAGAACTTAGTTGTAGCAACTGTTGATGGAGACATCAATAGCGGAGCTGTTGTAAGGTAACTAACTCAACTTTCCCACTTCAATATATTATGCGGGTAAGCTAATTAAAAGGCTTTACAGAATAAAAATATAGGTGTTTCTTCTATCTTTTTATTCTGTAAACCAAACCTATAACCCTTATATTTACCTGCATTAAATTAAAGGTGGGAAAGTTGAGTAACTAATAAATTAGCCGGATAATGGCTTGGGTTAAGGTTGGGTGTATGTACTATATTATTATGTATATACACCCAATTATCTTGTTTTATAGGAAAGCATATAAGTAGAGAGTAGTGACTCTATACTATCGGAGCCAATGTTAGTATTTTATTCTAATAGTAATAAAAATTGAGGTGAGAACAATGATTTTTGAAAGTCATGCACATTATGATGATGAGAAATTTGATATTGATAGAGATGATTTATTGGAGCGTCTGCCAAATGAAGGTGTAGAATATATAATCAATGTTGCAGCCAATATTGATTCTGCTTATAAATGTGTTGAATTAGCAAAAAAATATGATTATATATATGCAGCTGTTGGTGTTCATCCAGATGATGTAGAAAATATGAAAAAAGAAGACTTGAAGACCATAAAAGAGTTATCAGCTTATGACAAAGTTGTAGCTGTTGGAGAAATAGGGCTTGATTATTATTATGAAAATTCTTCAAAAGAGCTTCAGAAGTTTTGGTTCAGAGAGCAGATAGAAACGGCAAAAGAATTACAATTACCTATAATAGTACACAGCAGAGATGCAGCGATAGATACAATGGATATAATTAAATCAACTGATGCAAAACAAATTGGTGGAGTAATACATTGTTACTCAGGAAGTAGCGAATTAGCACGGGAATATGTTAAAATGGGATTCTATATTGGTGTTGGCGGTGTTGTTACTTTTAAAAACGCTAATAAGCTAAAAGAAGTAGTAAAAGAAATATCTATTGATAACATTTTAATAGAAACCGATTCACCATATCTAGCACCAGTACCTAATAGAGGTAAAAGAAATGATTCCAGCAACCTAAAATACGTTATCCAACAAATTGCAGAGTTAAAAAATATGTCTTACGAGGAAGTATTAAAAAGTACTTATGAAAATGCAAAAAAACTATTTAGAATAAAATAGATAGTTTTAGGGTTAAGCCATAATAAGTATTATGACTTAACCTATCTTCTAATTACTTTTTTCTATTTCTGACATTAATTCCTCTAATAGTAAATCAATTTGTTTAGACATTTCTATTATATCAGTATCAATAGTAAGATTGCTATTAATTTGATTGATGATATTAGATAGATTTTCATTTACTTGGTAAATTATTTCAGTACTTTGCATAGAAGGCACCTCACTTAACTTTTGATCTTATTAATAGGAATTTGAATAACTTGATAATTGAATCTAGCCCGTTGATAATTAAGTAATAATAGGTAATAATATGTGCGAATAAGATAATGAATTAGTACAGGAATAGTGGTTAATATTTTATTATGTAAAAATAAATTTGTTTATATATATATTCTATCATATAAATCGAATATATAAAGAAAAAAATGTAAATTTTTATAAAAACTCGAAAAATTAATTATTTTTATATGTTTTGTTTAGGATTTAAACTAAATGACATCATTATACAATATATAGTATAGAATACAAATAATTCCCCGTATATATTGTTTATAAATGTAAAATATTGGAATTTAATATAATGTACAATTATCTATAAAATTAAATTCACAATTAGTAAAACATGACAAATATTCAATATATTAATAATTTATTATCAGATTATACTTAATTTATTACCATAACAACATAAATAAAATAATAAAAGAGGTGATTTATATTATAGAACCAATTGCTTCTCCCAAAAAAACCATAGAAATAATAAAAAAATATGACTTTGCATTTCAAAAGAAATTTGGACAGAACTTTCTGATAGATTCCCATGTACTTAATAAAATCATTACATCTTCAAATATTAATAAAGAAGATGTAGTAATAGAAATTGGTCCAGGAATAGGAAGCCTTACTCAGCAATTAGCTGAAAATGCAAAACAGGTAATAGCGGTAGAAATTGATAAAAAACTTATACCTATATTAGAAGATACTTTAAGTGACTATAATAATATTACAATTATCAATGAAGATATCTTGAAAGTAGATATAGTAAAACTAGTAGAAGAAAAAAATGATAATAAACCAATAAAAGTCGTTGCCAATCTCCCATATTACATTACAACTCCTATAATAATGGGATTGTTTGAAAGTAATGTTCCTGTAGATAGTATTACAGTAATGGTACAAAAAGAAGTGGCAGACAGGATGAAGGCAAAACCTGGGACTAAGGATTATGGAGCACTATCTTTAGCTGTCGGGTATTATAGCGAACCTTATATTGTAGCCAATGTACCACCCAACTGTTTTATGCCAAGACCTAAAATCGGTTCTGCTGTAATCAAGTTAACAAAACATAAACAACCCCCAGTAGATGTTGTGGATGCCAAATTATTGTTTAAAATCATTAGAGCATCTTTTAATCAAAGAAGAAAAACTCTTATTAATGGACTATATAATAACTTAGATGGTATGTTTGACAAAGACCAATTAAAACAGGCTATAGAAAACATTGGATTAAAACTTAATGTAAGAGGAGAAACTCTCAGCCTAGAGGAATTTTCTAATTTAGCAAACGAATTATACAGATTAATTAAATAAAATGAATTATTAATTATACTAAAACCTCCCTAACATAAATATAAATGTATAAAGGGGGGTTTTAATGTGCAATCAAATAAATATAATCGGCAGGTAACAATGTTTGAACAAGAAGATAAAGGATATGTTTCTGTAGGAAGCAAATCTTATGGATATTGCAAAATAGAAACAAGAGGTAATAAGTGTAGAATAAAATTATCTGTAAATGGACTTATAAAATCAAACCAATACATTTATAAAGCATGTCTTATAAAGACTACTGAAAACAGTAGCGATATCATACCTATAGGAGTTATAGAATTAGACAATAATAATTGTGCCAGCTTAAATATAAATACTGATACTGATAACATAATGAAAAAAGATATACCAATCAATGATATTTCAATTATAGCTATAACGTGTAAAGAAAATGACAATAAATTTAAATTTCCTTTAGTAGGATATATAAAAGAAATAGATTATCCTTGGAAAAAAAATATTAATATAGATAGAAAAATCAATAAACAGTCAAGAATAGAAAAAACACAAATTAATAAAGATATTAAGATTGAAGACAATAAAGTAATTGAGACACAACCTAACGATATTAATAAAGCAGACACTGATAACTCCAAAACAGATACAATTACTACAGAGACAAATGTCAGAAATGATTCTCAAACCAAAAAACGAAGTAATGAAATTAATAATGATTCAAAAATTGATGAAACTAAAACAACCATAGATAATACTAACGCATATAATAAGGGATCAGAAAATGATAAATCTATCGAAATTGATGATATAGGAAACCAAACTTTTGATATAATAAAAGATCATTTCGATAAAAATGAACTGACTAAAATATATGATAATATATTTAAGGAATATCCAAAAATGAAACCGTTTGAGGGGAAGTATTCCAATAAAGAATGGATTCGTATAGAACCTGCAGATATTATATATTTTCCTATAGAATCTTGGCTGCTAACAAATAATACATTTTTGCTCAATGCATATAGAAAATATAAACATCTCATACTTGGAAGAGATATGGATTGTGACAGAGGGAAACCATATTTCATACTTGGAGTACCTGGTATATACTATCCAAAAGATAAAGTGGCTGCATATTTCTATGGGTTTAAAGATTTTTTATGCTGTTCAGGAGCCAAAACTAAATCAGGAGAATACGGATATTGGGTCAAAGAAATAGATTGTCCAATGTAATTAAATTGTAATGCTATTGACATCTAAAATACACATAAAAATGATAATATAATTATGAAAACTATCCCCCCTTTTATTTATGATAAATTTACATATTTTTATCCTACCGCCGTGGTAGGATTTTTTTTACAAAAAAACTACCATTCCAAATTCTACAGTAGTTTATATATATGAATTATACATTATAACGAGCATAGGTAGTACCTGGGAATATGAAGCAGTGAGCCATGGACGGCGAACTCAGCCCTTTAAACACGGACGTTTAACGGGCTGACGAAATATTCCCAGGTACTACCTATGCGACTGTGAGCTATCTTTATTAATGTTCTCAATTAGTAGCAGTCTTAGCTCTAACATTCCTAAAATAATAACTAACATAGCTAGAAAGAGCAATCAACTCCAAAATTATTGCTATGAACATAACTGTAATACTTATAAAATGCTTTGGCAAAATAATTATTAAAAATATAGCAACTGCAAATGTTACAGTTGCAAGTTTACCAAATTTGTTAGATGGTATAACGGTCTTTTCTTTTCTAAAATATAAGACAATGCCTGATATAACTAAACAAGTCTCTTTAATTAAAATTATAAGCAATACCCAAATAGGTACATATTTTGAATAATATAAACACCCTAGTGTAGTTACTAGCATCAGTTTATCAGCTAAAGGGTCCAAGACTATTCCTACAACTGAAACCACATTGTATTTTCTTGCAAGATACCCATCAAGAAAATCAGTAAGACTAGCAACTAAGAATATTATTAATGCATAGATATGAGCATTCTCCACCGATGAAAAGAAAACTACAGGAAATAGTGGCACAAGGAACATTCTAATTATGGTTAGGATATTTGGTACATACTTCATTGTTATTCCCCCTTGTTAATTGCATAATCCATAATTAATACGATATGATTATTATATATAAAAGATAAATCCAAGTCTATAGTTTTAGCTATATTAATTAATTTTTTTGCAACTTAACATTTAAAAAGAATATTATTACTATACAATAAAGATTATTTATTAATATGTGCCACTTTTAATTCATTTTTTCCTGATAGTTATATCTCCCATGTCACAATCAACATTATAATCTCCTTTTTTGGAAGAAGTAGGGAAATCAGATTTTATCCTTCCCATAGAAACATTTGTGGATATGATTGAATTATCATTATCATATAGGCTTATCTTGATACTTCCCATATCAGATGAAATATTAAAAGAATCTATTTTTTGTTTGAAAGAGGCTGTTATAGCCCCCATATCTGATTCCAAATCACAATTATCAATCTTACCATTAGAAACGATGTTGATACTTCCCATATCTGTATTGACAGTACAATCCTTAATAGTGTTATTGGATTCCATATATATAACACCATTACTAGAAGATATATTCAATTTATCAACCTTGGCATTATTATAATAATTTATTTTTCCCATTGAACTATTAAGGATAACAGATTCTTTTCGATTAGCTAAAGTAATGTCTATTTTCCCTAAACTGGAAGTTATATCAATGTTTTTGACATCAGAGAAAAATTCACTGTTATTAATTTCTCCAAGATTATTATTGATATTTAAGGTATCTAATTCAAAATCATTAGGAACGTAAACTGTAATATCGTTTGTATAATTACTCTTGTTCATGCTACCAAAGAAATTTTTGGCAACTATTCTTTGAGTAATATCTAAAGTATTATTGTTTACATCTGTATTGTAATTGATAGCATAATTATTGGTATTTGGTTTTGTGTATGTGTATTCAACTTTTATATCTTTTCTATCTTCTTTCTTAAAAACAATTAAAGCTACATCTGTGTTCATAGATATTTTGTCTAGGTCTTCACTAGGGAAATTATCTACTATGGTATCGCCAGTCTTATCATAGATGGTATAATCATAATCAGTAATCATGGAATCGTGTATACTTTCGTCTATGGAGTCTTGAATTATATCTTTAACTTGATTTGGTACAAAAGGCAAGTTTTGTATCCAATTATAATCATTTCTATCACTATCCGTAGTATCGGCATGATTGCTGTTATTACTATAAAAAGGATTGAATCCAAAATAACCCATAGTATTAATGCTGTTAGCCGAAGCATATGCAATGATACCAAAAAAAGATACTACTAATGTTATTGATAATATTATAGCCAAATTTTTAAGCTTTTTCATAGCTATCCCTCCTTACAATTCGCTTGTTCCACTCAATATACTTTGTAGTAAAATTAGCATAGAGTTTCATCAACATGATGGTTCCTATAATGATAAGTCCTCCGGCACTTGCTATAAAGATGAAGAATAGAAATCCTAAAAATGGATGAGCTATTACATCATAAGGTATTGAAACATACATCATTGGTGAGTGGAAAACGCAAACAATCAAGACAACTACGCTAGATAGCACCAATGCTATTCCAACAATGAAAAATGATGCTAGCACAGCCCAGCAAGCTATATAGAGTCCTATCATTATTAAGTTGAAAAAAATCATTCCAATCAATATTC